>JANWHF010000099.1 GCA_025450555.1 Tepidisphaeraceae bacterium
ACCTGGCCGGAATTGTTGATCGCCTGCGCGGAACTGCCGAAGCCGGCGTTGCTGCCCAGGAGCGCGTTGAGATCGATGAGGTTGTACTGGCTGGCCCAGGTTTTGGAATGCCCAAGCAATACAAGTGCAAAAGCCGCAAGGAGCCCTCCAACGCGCATTTTCGCCTCCGGTGAGAAGTGGATAAACGTAGCGGCGGATCATATCGAGATAATGCAATCAAAGCGAGAGAAATTCGAAGGCTAATTGTTGCATCCCAATTCAACCCTTAGGCACAGAGAGTGGATACGGATTTTTTACACTGGAGCCTGCGGAGCGCGGGTGCCACATGCAACAAGGGCGGGAGCGCGAGCGCGCTCCTGAACAATAGTCACCTCAATGATGGGGAGAAGGCTGACTTTGCATACGGCTGCGGATTTTATCCAGGTGCTCTTGCGCCGGTTTGTAACTGCTGTCCTGCTCCAGCGCGTTCTGGAAACTCCGCTCGGCGGCGGCGATGTCGCCAAGGAAAACTTCAGCGACGCCCATATTGTCCCACGCCTGTGCTTTCACAGCTGGCTCAAGATCTGAATCGGTTGCCGCCCGGCGGTAATAGTCGATCGCATCCTTCGGTCGGTTCAGCCGCATGAGGGCATTGCCGGCGTTGTAGAAGACATTGCCGTAATGGGGATTGACGTCGAGCGCGGCCTGGTAATAAGCGAGTCCTCTTTGCGGCTCACCATGCTGCTCGTACCAATGGCCCAGCGCATCGTCAGCGGCAATGCTGCGGGGATTGATTTTCAGCGTGTGCTGGAAAAGTGTGACGGTGTTGAGCCAGTAGCCGCTTTGAAACACGGTTAAGGTTCCCAGACAAATTGCGAGGCAGGCGCTTGCGATCCAAGTCCATTTGGCGCGCCAGCGAGTCGCGGCGCAGGCGATCGCCAGCGCGGGGCCGAGCATCGCAAGATAAACATATCGATCGGCGACCGTCGAGTATTTCTGGTAGGTGAAGACCGCTAGCCCCAGAACGGGAAGGAGCGCGACCACGAACACTGCTGTAGATGTCGCGAGCCATCGCGCGCGCTTCCAGAACACAACGCACAGCAGCAGCAAAATAGCCGGTAGCACCCAGATCCAATGGCTTGCGGGATGGTCCATCACCCACGCCGGCGTGCGGCCATAATCGGGAATCAGATGGGCGGGCCAAAGGAGTTTTGAAATATAAAATGCGATCGAATCAATCGCAATCAGGATGCGGTCCGGCAGCGAAACGTGAATCGCGGCGGCCGGTTGAACCAGTCGCGTAATGAGCGCCATCGCAACGGACATCGCAAGCCAGATCAACAGCGGCCAAAGGAATATGAAGCGCCTGCGGCGAAGACAAATCAGCATCACCGCGATCAGAATCGGAACCATCACGACTGAAGGCTTGCTCAGAAGCGCAAGTGCAAAAGCAATGGTCCCTGCGATGAAGAAAGACCATGCTTGAACGTTCGTCTGCGATGAAATTGCATCGACGTTTCGAGCGCGCTTAGCGCGCCCCACAGGCGAGGCGCCTAAAAGATCGGCTTCCGCGCGTATCAACTCGTCGAATCGCAGATATGCCCAGATGGCAATCAACGCGAGGAACCCGCTGAGCAAATTGGAAGTGCTGGTGATCCAATCCACCGATTCGACCTGAAGCGGATGAAGGGCAAAGATCGTTGCACCAAGAATCGCTGGAGCGGGCTTGCTCGCAAGCCGCAGAAGAACCAGAAACACCATCGCGGCACATAGCCCGTGCAGCAAGGCGCCAGCGCAATGATACATCGCCGGATCGAGATGCGGCGTAGTGCTCGGATCGTAAGCAGCATTTGCGACGCCGCCCCAGAACATGTAGGTCAGCGGCATGTAGAGTTCGAGATAAGCGCCGGTCCAGTAATGACCCCATTTCCCCGCATCAGGCGGATTGAAATCGAGATTGGCAGCCACCGTCCCCATGTCATCCCAATCCAGAAACTTGTGATTCAGCGACGGAATGTAAACAGCGAACGCGACGGCCGCGGTCGCCAATGCCAGCAGCAGCGCCTGCCAGGGGCGAGGAGCCAATTCATTTTTCGGGCGGCTGGCCTGTGGATTTGGCATTGATTCAGTAGGATATCGTGCGTTGGATCGGCCAGCGACGGCGGCGCGTCGGGTGACAACCGCCGATCATTGTGCTAAGGGTTTAATTACATGGGCACGTTGGATGACATTCCCGCCGGCCGATTTCCTCGGCACATTGCCGTCATCATGGACGGCAACGGCAGATGGGCCGTCCAGCGCGGGCTCGAGCGCGTGCGAGGCCACCAGCAGGGCGCCCGTACCGTTCGCACCGTCGTCACCGAATGCGCCCGCCTTCGAAAAGAGCACGGCGGCCCCGATTTTCTCACGCTCTATTCCTTCAGCCTGGAAAACTGGAAACGGCCCATCGATGAAGTCACCTTTCTGATGGAGATGTATGTCGATTATCTGCGGCAGGAATTGCCGACGATGATGGACAACAACATCCGTTTCCGCCAGATCGGCCGGCTGGAGAATCTGCCGCAGCAGGTGCTCGATGAGATGGGCGTGGCGCTGGATAAGACGAAGAATAATGACGGGCTGACGCTGGTGCTGGCGCTCAATTACAGCAGCCGGGCCGAGATTACCGATGCGGTGCGATCGATCGCGCAGGATGTGCAGAACGGGGCGATTCGAGCCGAGGATGTGAACGAACGGCTCATCAGCTCACGCCTCTACACCGCCGGCATGCCCGACCCCGATCTGCTCATCCGCACCGCCGGTGAAATGCGCGTCAGCAATTATCTGCTCTGGCAGATCAGCTACGCCGAGCTGTTCGTCAGCCCGGTGCTGTGGCCGGACTTTGGAGTCGATGATCTGCACCAGGCGGTGCAGGCATTTGCCGCGCGCAATCGGCGGTTTGGGGCGCTGGATCGAAGCAACACGCTGCAGAAGAAGTGACTACTTCTCCTCTGCCTGCCCTTCTTTCCCCATTAATTTCCACGAATAATCGGTCGCCAGAACGGCGGTCAGTTTGTACTCCTTGTCGTCGGCGAATCCGACGATGGTGCCGTCGGGGGCGTGGCGGAAGCCGATGGTGTCGCCGGGGCGAAGGCGAAGGGTTTCGATGGCGGTAAGCCCGTCGTCGGGATAAAGGCCATAGCTGCCGGGTTGCGTCACCTTGAAAGGCTTGGGCAAATCGGTCGTCTGCTCGCTGTACGTCACCAGCTTGACGCCCGGTTTGGTCGCGCAGGCGACCAATGTGAAAGCAATCAACACCACCGCACCCAATTTCCAATGCCCGCTGCACATATATGTTCCTTTCCAAGGTGTCTATGAAGCGTATGACACCGACCGGGCTGATGTAAAGCGATGTCGAAACGAAATAAAGCGCGCACCGCGACGACGGACTTCCACGGTTAGTCGCGACGCGATAGCGGAGCGCTTTCTCCCTTCGCGATCGGAGAAGCGCTCCGCTGTCGCGTCGCGACTAACCGGCGCGAATCAGCATCCTCAGCTTCGGTCGCGGTATCGAATGAGTTCAGCGCAAAACAGAGCCACGGAACAATCGTGGTGATCGCTCCGTGGCCGCACTTCAATTCCCAATTTTACTTCGACCGGCGGCGCATCAGCAGCAGGCCCGCACCCAGGGCCAGAATGCTCAGCGAAGCCGGCTCTGGTGTCGGTGCGGGCGGGACTGCGTCAAAGGCTGCGCCCGGATCGAGAAAGGGTTGCCCGATGTAGACGTAAGACACGGTCAGCGCCAGCGTCGAAAAGATCGTGCTGTTGCCCGTGAACGCTGAAGGCGGAACTGAGCTATCGAATCCAAAACCCGAAAGGTCATTTCCCTGATTCAGAGCATACGGATACCCTGGGAGCACCGTCCATTCGACGGCATGACCGTCGATTCCACCAAACGTCGTATCAATGCCCGACCAGTAAGTCGGCGAGCTGATGTTGCTGGCCGGCGAAGACATCAGATCCTCACCGGGTATCCAGGAGAACCAAAAGGTGCCGATGTCCGTCGTGCCGGTGTTATCCAGCGTCAGATCGTAATGCCACTGGTTGGTGCCGATCTGGGTGGAGGTCATGGTGGCCGAGGCATTCAGCCCGGCCATGCCCGACGAGGCCAGCCCGAGGCCAACCAGAGTAAAACAAAGTCGCGTCAACATCGATCGCATAGGTTCTCCCTGCAAGTGTGGAGGCATTCTGCTATTCACAACCGCCAAACCCAACCCTCCTGCAAATAATGCATTTTTGCTGTCGAAGCCGCTGTCAGTGCGAGATTTAAAGGAGAAATGGGCCATTCGGCCGTTCCGGGAATTCGAGCCATTGGCTTATAGCAGAAGAAGTTACGGAGGCTGCGATGATGAGATTCATTCGTTCAAGGACGAGACTTGGTGATAAATGGAAGACCGCCTTTGCGATCGCGATGCTCTTGACCGTTTGCGGTGCCGTCTTGATGAATCGACCCGCAACTCGGGCCGATGAGGGCGCGCGGGCGCTATTGACGATCAAAGTCACCGATCTGCGCAATCACAAAGGCGATCTGATCTTCGGCGCGTTCAAATCGGCCGATGGCTTCCCAACTCAGAAAGAAAAGTCGGTCAACTGGCAGGTCAAAGCCGCGGACGCGGATACGGTGACCTTCACCGCCAAACTTCCACCGGGCGAGTATTCCGCATCGGTGCTGCACGATGAGAATCGCAATGGAAAAATGGATTTCGGCGCATTCGGCCGGCCCCTGGAAGGATATGGCGTTACCAACAATCCCAAGCCCAGGCTCCGCCAGGCAAAATTCAAAGAAGGGCTCTTCAAGCTCCCGCCGCAGGGCGCGACGATGACGATCAGCATCCAATATTTCTGATCGGGTCGGTAGCCATGTTTAGCGAACCGTGCTTGCACGCTGTTGCGCGCCGCCTTTTGCCTTTCATGCATTTAACGTAAATTGTCGCGACGTTTTCCCTATGCAGGTGGCATGACGCAGATTCCCCATCAAGATCACGGTCAATTCTCCCCTCTTCCGATTCCGCTCTGGAGAACTCTGCTGGCCTGGCTGGTGATCCTCGCGTCTGCCGCGGCGATGATCGGCGTCACGCAGTATCGCTACAAAGAGGCGGCAGCCCAGACAACGGGCCCTTCCGAGAGCCGGATTCTGGAATTGACCGTTGGGACGAAGTTCACGCTTGGCGCGCGATCGTTGCTGCAGGGGACGCCCAACGCCAATCCGACGATTCAGCAGTTGCAGCAGGTCAATGCCGAACTTGAGCAGGCTGCCAAGGCTCCAACCGAAAAGCTCCGGCTGGCGATCGCCCGCGGCGAATTCCAGGATGAGCAGGCAGCCAACAAAATGCTCGATGAGGTCGCGCCGACTTTGCCAACCGGCCCGCCTCACGAGGATCTCCAAACGCTGCGAACCATTTACAGCAAAGGCGTGGAAGCCTTGAGCGCCGCGC
Organism: Tepidisphaeraceae bacterium; assembly: GCA_025450555.1. Lineage (GTDB taxonomy): Bacteria > Planctomycetota > Phycisphaerae > Tepidisphaerales > Tepidisphaeraceae > JANWHF01. Next base: position 5,454 of record JANWHF010000099.1, read on the forward strand.
AGAAAGATCGGCTGATCCAGCGGTACGGCTGGTTCGGTCATCTCGCGCTGGCGTATAAGCAGCTTGGCGAAAATCCAGACCGCGTACTTGTGACTCGCAGCGCAAAGCGGACTTTCTTTGCATCGACGATCAGCGTGGTGATTCTGGGGATCGTACTTGCGGCAGGATTGGTGCTGTTGATCGTGGCGCTGATCCTGTTTGCCGATGGGAAGCTTCGCCGAGCCTATCGTCCCCCTTCTTTTCGCGCCATCACCTTTCTGGAAGCGTTTGCAATTTATATTGGCGGATTCCTGGCGATCTCAGTGGTGCTGCACGCGATGAGCGCTTCGCTTTCGAAGCACATGGCGATCTATTACCTGGCGCTGCTGATTCCGCCCGCGGCCGGCGTCTTCTGGCCGCTCTGGTGCGGCGCGCCGCGCGATTACTGGAGAGCGGGCCTCGGTTGGCATGCAGGGCGCGGAGCCGTTCGGGAAGTGGTGCTCGGATGGGTGGGATACTTGACGGGTTTCCCGATCATCGCAGTTGGATTCTGGATTGCGATGTCATTGACCAAACTCGCCAAGGCGCAACCGACCCATCCAGCGATCCAGGAACTAATGGGCAGCCGCGCGGATCTGATCATGGTCTTCATTCTCGCTTGCGTCTATGCGCCGCTGGTGGAAGAAACGATGTTCCGCGGGGCGCTGTTCAATTACCTGCGGAGCGGCCATGGATGGTTGCTCTCCGCATGCACGACTTCACTCATCTTTGCCGCAATTCATCCCCAGGGCTGGACGATGATTCCTGCGCTGTTTGGCATCGCGATGGTTCTTGCAGGAATCCGTGAATGGCGCGGAACGATCCTCGCATCCGCTGCCGCTCACGCACTCAACAACGGCGCGGTGATGGCGCTTGCGGTGATGGTGATCAGATGAGCGTAAGGATGGAATGATGCGCGGAGGGTTCCCCTTTTAGCCGCCCCACCTGTGGAATTCATTTTTGACTGCGCTATCGTTGTCCGCACCACCACAGTTCCAGCATCAGCAGCGCATAGAGTTGCTGCGACCAGTCCTTGCGCTGGTCTTCGTGCTCTTGAACCAGCCGCTCGATGACACTTCGATTGAAGTGCGCCGCCGCGAATGAATTGGCGGCAAACAAATGATCGTGCAGCATCGCGCGCAGTTCGCCGCGGAACCATTGACCGATGGGAACGGCAAAGCCCATCTTTCGGCGCTTGAAGACCCACGATGGAACATCGCCGGCGAAGGCTTCGCGCAGCATGCGCTTGCCGCCGCCTTTGAGAAGATGCTCGGTTCCCAAACCACAAGCAAACTGCACCAGTTCATGATCCATATAGGGGCTGCGCACTTCCAAGGCGTGCAGCATGGCGGCTCGATCGACTTTCGTCAGCAGATCGCCGGGGAGATAAGTAACACGATCCAGCGCTAGTGCGGCGCGAACGTCATTGTGGAAAGTTTGAAAGTAACTTTCCATCTGTCGTCGCTGCGCATCATCGAAATCATCAGTGCCAGTCAGGCTGCGAATGGTTTTGTCGTCAAAGATGGCAAGATACCCGCCATACCTCTTTGCAGCCGGCTCGGCGAGCGTCGCCAACAATCTTTTCAGTCGCGTCAATCGAGACTTGGGATGCACGCCAGGAAGCGACTGCCAGAGCCGCGCGGTAATCATCATCTGGAGCGGCGCTGGCAGCGCGTGGAATCGCTCGGCAATTGCCACGGCACGGTAGCGGTCATACCCGCCAAACAATTCATCCCCGCCATCGCCACTCAGCGCGACTTTCACATATTTGCGGGTTTCTCGCGATAGATAGTGGGTTGGCAGCGCCGACGAATCGGCAAAAGGCTCGCCAAAGACCGCGGCCAACTTTGGCAGATCTTCAGCCGCATCCGGCTTGACCCGAAATTCGTGATGCTTCGTACCCAAATGCCCGGCGACCTGCCGGGCATATTGGCTTTCATCGTAGCGGGGATCATCAAAGCCGATGGAAAAAGTCAGCACCTCCTGCTTTTTTCCAACGATCTGCTTCATCACCGCGGCCACAACTGAGCTATCGATGCCACCGGAGAGAAAGCATCCCAGCGGCACATCGGAGACGAGTTGTCGCTCGACCGCCTTGAACATCAGATCGCGCGTCAGCCGAACCGGTTGAAACGGCACGCGCGAGCCATCAGCCAATCGCGCGGAAGGAACATATTTGCGGGAAAAGTAGGCTGCCGCACTCACTTGATTCGAAGTAAAGCAGGCGTATTGGGAAGGCGGCGCCTGGGCGACTCCCCGGTAGATCGTCTTCGGATGAAGATATCCGCGGCTCAAATACGCCCGGACGCTCGCCGGGTCCACTTCCCAATTCACCCACGGCAGCGGACGCAGAGCCGGCAGCTCGCTGGCAAACGCAATCGCGCCGAGTTCGACATTTTGAATGAACTGCTTCCAGGGAACCTCGGTAACCGACGGATCGATTTCAATCGTCTCGTCTTGGCTCATGGTGAGCCACGGCCGGCCGTCGCGCGTGACCGCGGCATAATACAGCGGCTTTTGCCCCATCCGATCGCGAGCGAGGAACAGACTCTTACGCGGCTCATCCCAGATGGCAAAGGCATACATTCCATTGAGACGATCGAGAAAAGATTCGCCCCAGACGTCGTAGGCGACCAGCAGAACTTCGGTGTCGCCCGTGGTGCGCCAGGCGTAATCGGGCTTCAACTTCTCCAGCTCGGCGCGGAGCAGGCGAAAGTTATAAATTTCGCCGTTGAAGATGATCCAGCGGCCGTTTTGATCAGTGAAGGGCTGATCGGCGCGCGGATCGGGATCGAGGATCGCCAGCCGGCGATGCGCCAGCCCTACCTGCGGCCGATCGGGAGATGGTTCTGCATCATGGTTGAGGAAAAATCCTTCACCGTCCGGCCCACGGTGGGCGATGCGCGCCGACATACGCGAAAGAGTTTCGCGCGTCAGGCGATAGCGTGAATCCCAGATGACTGCGCCGGCGATGCCGCACATGGTAAAGCGAATCCCAGGGCCATGGCCGCGCCCCGGCGCAGCTTCCGCGAGATTCTATGAGCAACAGCCCGGCCGATTCTAGCCCGCTACTGCGACCGCGGCAGGAGCCTCGACGGCGACGGGCGCGGGCGGGGCAATTGTAACCGGTTGTGTGAGGGCCAGTGGCGGAAGCACTTCACCGAATTGCCGGCGCACGAGCCGGGCATAGAGCCCATCGCAGGCAAGGAGTTGATCGTGTCGGCCATCTTCGACGATCTGGCCATCGTGGAGCACGAGAATGCGGTCGGCATTTCGCACGGTACTGAGGCGGTGGGCGATGATGAAGCAGGTTCGCCCGCGCATGAGCCGATCGAGGGCGCTTTGCACCAGAGCTTCGCTCTCGGAATCGAGTGCGCTGGTGGCTTCATCGAGGATGAGAATTCTCGGATTTTTCAGCAGCGCACGGGCAATGTTGAGGCGCTGCCGCTGTCCGCCCGAAAGATTCACGCCGCGCTCGCCGATCTGCGTGTAATAGCCGTCGGGAAGCTTGGAAATAAAGCCATGGGCATTGGCCGCCTTGGCGGCGTCGATCATTTCTGATTCGCAGGCCTGCGGGCGGCCGTAACAGAGATTATCGCGAATGGTGCCGCTGAAAATGAGCGAATCCTGCTGGACGATGGCAATCGACTCGCGCAAAGGCGAAAGGCGATAATCGCGCAGGTCGATTCCATCGATCAGGATTCGGCCGCCGCTGACGTCGTAGAGGCGAGGAAGGAGGGAAACGAGCGTTGTCTTGCCCGATCCGGATGGGCCGACCAGGGCGACGCGCTGGCCGGCATGCACCGTGAAATTCAGATCCTCAAGCACCATCTTATTGCGCCGAGCGGCTGTGCGCGGGGCGGGCCGCTCGAAGCCAACTGAGTCGTCATCCTGCGAAGATTCACCGGAACTGTCGCGGGAATCGAGCCGAACGCGCGATTCATCGCTGTCGTCCGCGTCATAACCGAAGGTGACCGATTGAAACACCACCTCGCCGCGGCGCGGGGTGCCGCCGATGGCGTCCGGCTTCTCGACGATCTTTGGCGTGATGTCGAAGACTTCGAACACGCGCCGCAGCGCCGCCAGGCTTTGCTGATACATGATGTTCAGATCCGCGAAGCGCCGGATCGGGCCATACATGATGCCAAGGTAGCCCAGGAACCGCGTGAGATCGCCGGCGGTGAAGGGAGGATTGCCGCGAACGGCGAGATAGCCGCCATATCCGATCACGACGACCGTTCCACAATGGACGAGGCCTTCGCTGATTCCCGCGATGAGGTGTGACACGGCACTTTGCTCCACCACTCGCCCATAATGCTCTTCGGTGTCCAGGACAAACTGTTCGCGCTCGCGCGCTTCCGCGGCATTCGCTTTGACCAGCGCGATGCCCGAAAGGCGCTCTTGAACCGTGCCGCTGATCTTGCTGATCTGGCTCTGTACGCGCCGGCTGGCGTTACGCACGCGATGGTTGAACAGACGGAACGTGAGGACATAAAGCGGCAAGACGCCGAACACCGCCAGCGCGAGCTGCCAGGAAAGGGCAAACAATAGTCCCAGGGCGAGCAGCACCTGCACCGCATCCATGATCACCAGGATGACGCCGCCATTGACGACATTGCCGGCCTGCTGGATGTCGTTAATCAGCCGCGAAACGATGCTGCCCGTGCGTTCCTTGGAATAAAAATGCAGCGAAAGGCGCTGAAGGTGATCGAACAGATCGCGGCGGAGGTCGGCAATCAAACGGTTTCCAAGCTTTACCGTACAGTGGCCGCGGATGAAGGTGATGAATGAAAAGCCGATCGCGGTGCCGGCGCCAATGAACGTGATCACCCATAGCTTATGAAGTCGCTGGGCTGCATCGGTTGGGCCCGATAGAGCGGCCGGCGCGATCACGTGGTCAATAAGCGAGCCAATGATCCATGGGAACACAAATATCAGAACGAGATTGATGAGGCTGGCTACGATGGCCAGGATCAAAAGCGTCCTGTAGTTGGCGGCATGGGACAAAACGCGACGCAGATTCGGATCCCGCAAAGTCTTTCGCATGGGCCTTCAAACCCTTCCTTTGGTTCTTCAGGCCGAGCGATAGACATAATCCATGCCAGCCGCCTCAGCGACGAAAAAATTGGTGTTAAGCGGGGATGAAAGCCGCCGCAAGTGTCGCCGCACGCCATGATGACGGGTCTTTAAAGAAAATTTATTTTCATCGCGAGCCTGTGCTGGAAGGGAGGCGGTCTGTCTTGCCGTCGTACCGGCCGCCGGGTTTCAGGCTGATCTTGCGCAATGCAAAATTTTTGCAGGCGAGAAATAGTTGGTCCTCGAGACCGGCCAGCAGCAATTGCTTGATCTCGTAAAGGTGAGCGGCGGTGTCGACTAAAACAACCAGCGTGCCGCGGTGATAGGAGTAGATCGTACTATGGGCCAGCAACGTTTCAGGCACAAGTTGCGCCCATGCCTCGGACATCCTGCCGAGCTTGGTTTGCCGCTTTTGCACCGTCTGGCTGAAGTAGGCAATCATCTCCGGCCCGAGCGTGCTATCGTCTGGTGCAGACGCCTGCTTGACGCGATAGAGGCGCTGGAGTTCAGCTTCGGCCTTGGCTGCGTAGGGGGACAATGCTTTGATTCCCTTGTGATCTTTATTGCAGATTCACCGGCATAATCACGTAGAGGAAATTCTGGCCGCCCCGCAACAGCCCAGGCCGGTTTGGCGCGGTCAGCTCCAGGGAAATTTCGTCGCTGTCCACCACGCGAAGTGCATCGGTGAGAAAGTTGGGATTGAACCCAATTTCCATATCGGCTCCCTCAAACTTGCAGGGGAAATTGATCGTCGCTTCGCCGGCCTCGGGGCTTCGGCTGGTCAGCACAATACCCTTCTTGGAAAAGGCCATTCGCACGCCTTTGCTTTCCTCGGTGGTCAGCAGCGCGGCCCGGCGGATGGCGCTGAGGAAATCGGCCGTCGCCGCGATCATCTTTTTGTCGGTGTCTTTGGGAATCACATCGTCATAAGGCGGGAATTGCCCTTCGACCAGATTGCTCGTGAGCGTGGCGCTGGGCGTGTGGAAGATCACCTGATTCTCGCGCACTTTGATCGCGACTGTTTCCTCGGCATCGTCAATGAGCTTGTCGATCAGCGCCAGCGCCTTGGTTGGAACGATCGCCTTGGCGCCGTCTTTACCGAGCTTGTCGCTGATCAGATCACCCTTGGCCTGCGCCAGCCGCCGGCCATCGGTGCTGATGAAACTGATCTTCTTTGCGCTGCTGACCAGGAGCACGCCGTTAAACGCATACCGCGTGCTTTCGCGCGCCGCGGCAAAAAGCGTCTGGCCGATCAGCTGCTTGAGCAATCCGCCGGCGATTTCCAGATCGGCCTTCCCATCGAAATCGGGAATCGGCGGAAACTCACTGGGCTTTTGCGTGAAAATCTTGAAGTGGGCGTCCTGCCCCTTCACGTGCGCCGTGTCGCCGGTGACTTCAATCGACAGGGTGTCATCGATGCTTTCGCGCACAATATCGCGCAACTTGTCGGCCGGTACGAGCGCTTCGCCGGCCTGCTCGATCTGCACCTGGCTGTCCGAATATCGAACCGCCACTTCCAGATCGGTCGCGGCAACGGTCAGCCGATCGTCCGCTGCCGTCAGCTTCAGGCATTGCAGCACCGGCTTTGGAGTTCGGGCGGCAACGACGTTACCGGTGACCGTCAGGGCTTCCAGCAGTGCCCCCCTGTTGCAGATCACTTTCATTCAAGTGCCTTTCAAATTCTCAAAACCCACCAGGCGGAAAGTTTCGCTTCGATGACTGGAGATCTCCAATCAGCTCGTGAAGCCTACTGTAACTCTGCGCCTGTATTAGATAAAGCTTATTGATCTCAGTAGTGGTAATGATGGCTGTCGCATTGTGGATAACTTATGGGATTGGAAGCCAATGGCTTAATTGAGAAATACTTATGTTCGTGATTATCGGACTGAGATTGTGAATAAGTTGTTGGTGAATCTGACGCTGCTCTGTCCGGCACTTTGATCTTCGCGACTGTCGCAGTTTCAAATCCCTCTGCCCTGACACCAGCTTGCCTGTCCATCATCTGCTTCACATCCAATCGGCCCAACTTTTCCACATCCTGTCCCGAAAGAGCTGTCGAATCAGATTCTCACCGTTTGCCCCGCCGGCGGAAGCTTCGCTGCTTCTTAATACCGCCTCGCTTGGATCCGCCGCGCTGTTGATGGGATTGTGCATGCTTCTCATGCTTTTTGCCGCGCTTCGGATTTGCGGGTTTTTCGGGAGCCGCTGTCGCTGCACCGGTAGTGGCCCGTCTAGCCCGACCCAATAATTCGGAAATGGCCAGGTCCAGCTCGCGCCGAGCGGCATCGACCCGCACGATATAGACCTTGCACACGTCACCGATGCCAATGCGCTGCCCCGAGCGCTGGCCACGAATGACCCCGGCCCTGTCATCCACATCCCACCAGTCATCCAGGAGGTTCTCGTAACGAATCAGGCCCTCGATCAGGTATTGCTGGATCTGAATGAAGATCCCAAAGTTGGTGATGCTGGTGACGACGCCGGTGTATTCATCGCCAATATGCTTACCCAGAAGCTCCAGCAGTTTGATTTGCCGAAGCTCTTTTTCCGCATCATCCGCGCGCCGCTCGGTGAAGCTGATATGCCGGCCGACTTCAACCAGATCATGATGGGTCGGCACATCGCCCAGCGCGATGCGCGCTTCGCGACGGCCGCCCTTGCGCGCTTTGCCTGGTGCGCGATCGCGCGCCTCGAAATATCGATCGAGCAACCGATGGATCGTCAAATCCGCGTAGCGCCTGATCGGTGATGTGAAATGGCAGTAATGCTCGCTGGCCAGCGCGTAATGCCCGACGACCTCCGGCGAATATTCCGCCCGCGTCAGGCTCTTGAGCACCGCCAGATTGATCGCATACGACTCGGGCTTTCCGCGAACCGTCGCCAGCAGCGCCTGTAGTGCGTGACGATCCAGCGTCTTGGGCAATTTGAATCCCGAAACCTGCACAAACGCCCGAAGCCGCTCCGAATCATTCAATTCCGGCTCCGGATGCGTGCGTCGCAGGAATGGCACATCCATCGAATCCAGCAGCCGGGCGACCGCTTCATTCGCCTCGACCATGAACATTTCGATCAGTGTGTGCGTGAAACTTTCATCCTCCGGCACCGCATCGACCACCTTACCCTCTTCGTCCAGCTTCAGATCGACCGTTGGCAAATCGAGCACGATCTGCCCCTGCGCGATCCGGCGCTTTTGCAGCCGGCGGGCAAGCTGATTCATGTTGTCCAGGAGCTGCACGACTTCGGGCGGATATTCGTCGATCGACTTCGGCCCCTCCGGGTGCGGCACGACCGGCGCGCGATCAATAATCGCCTGCGCCTCTTCATAGCGCAGCCGCTTTCGACTTTGAATGACGGTATTCTCGAATCGGCTCGAAATCGGCCGGGCATCCTCGTTGTACGTGATGAACGCGCTTTTGCACAGCCGATGCACGCCCTCCTGGAGCGAGCAGACGCCGTTGCTCAAGATTTCCGGCAGCATCGGAATGACAAAACCGGGGAAATAAACGCTGTTCCCGCGCTGCATCGCCTCTTCATCCAGCGCCGTTCCCGTCGGCACGAAGTACGATACGTCGGCGATATGTACGCCCAATTCCCACAGGCCCGAATCAAGCTGCCGCAGGCTGATGGCGTCGTCGTAATCCTTGGCATCGGCCGGGTCGATCGTGCAGATCACTTCATTCGACAGATCGACGCGGCGCTTGCGCTCTTCCTGCGGATCGAAGGTGTCGATCGCCTGCCGGGCCTGGGCCAGGACCGGCTCGGGAAACGCATCCGGCAGATTGTGCTGGATAATGACCGTGCGCAGATCGACATCTTTTTCCCCGGCTTTTCCCAGCACCTCGGTGATGACGCCCTGCACTGCCGACCCTAATTCATCCGGATAAGAAGTCAGCTCGACCACGACTTTCGTGCCCGGCCTGATGTGCCGCGAAGCCGCGTCCGGTGTCTGGATCGGATCGGTGAATGCGTTCCCATCCGGCAGCACGCTCCATCGCTGGCCGTTGCGGGCGAGCGTCCCGACAAAGCGTTTCTGCGATCGCTGGACGATCTCGACAATTCGGCCGCTGTAAATGGCTTTGCCATCGCGCTGGCCGCGGCTGGTGATTTTGGCGCGAACGGTGTCGCCGGTCATGGCGCCGGCGTTCTCGCCTTGCGGAATGTAAAGGTCCTCGTGGCTCGTCGGATCGGTCGGAACGACAAACCCAAACCCCCGGCGATTGTGCCGATAGGTGCCGACAAACTGATCGCGTGCCGTCCCCTGCCCGGGCACCATGATGGCTCCGCGCGCCCCCAGCACGACGCGCCCCTGATCCATCAATTCGCGCAGGGCATCGCGAAAAGCGTGATAGTTTTCGTCGTCGGTGAGATTCAGCTCGCGAGCCAGGTGGCGCGGCCGCTGCGGTCGGTATCGTTCAGATTTGACGTGAGAAAGAATACGGTGTTGAAGTGATTCAGACATAAATGCAGTCAAAAGGTAAACACTCGTCTACCAGCGCCCCATGTGCAATTTGAGTTGGTCAGGCACACTAACGCCACCAACAGCCTGACAGTTTGAAACCCAAATGTCAACCATGGCTTTTCCCCACTCGCCGGTATGCCTTCGTGCATAGCGATGCAACAAAATGCAACAAAATGCCCATTCCCTTCGGCACGCCATTCGCGCCAATAGCAGTAAACTAGTAGTTGCGCTCCGGGGGCGGCTGTGGCATCTTGTCGGGCGTGAAGGAGCACAAACAGCCACTGAAGGAAAAGGAC
>JANWHF010000100.1 GCA_025450555.1 Tepidisphaeraceae bacterium
ACGATAAGTTATGGCGTTCACACCTATCCAATGTCACCGATTTTCTCGCCGCGCGCATCCTTTTGGGACATTTTGTGAAATCCCCCCTTCAGCTAGCAGGAATCACAGGTAAGTTGGATGCGCTACGCTACGTCATGCAACATCCCTCAAAATGCCAAAAATGTTGCATTTTGTTGCATCGCGTTGCACGGCGGGCTGTGGCGGCTGTTCTCTGCACGATTCGATTTCGAATCAGGCTTCTTTGGCGATCCGCTTCGGGCGTTCCATTACATTTTGTCGCGCCAGTTCCAGGCCGCAGCACAGAGCAACGGCGAGCGCATCGGCGACGTCCGGCGGCTCGGGTGGAGCGGGCAGCTTCCATTGCGATTGGATCGCCCGCTGCACTTGCTCTTTTCCGGCGTGGCCATGGCCGGTGACGGCTTGCTTGATGCGGTTGGCGGGAAACTGTTCGATTTGAATCCCGCGCTTGCGGGCGGCCAGGATGATGACGCCGCGGGCGTGGCCCATCATGATGGCGGTGCGCGGGTGGGCGTAATGGGCGTAGAGTTGCTCGACAGCGCAAATTTCGGGCCGGTGTTCGATCAGGAGCGACTCGAGCTCCGATTCCAGCTCGACCAGGCGATCGGCAATGGTTGCCTTGGGGGACAGGCGGATGACGCCGCCGTCGATGAGTTTGGGGCGGAAGAGTTGATAATCGATCACGCCGTAACCGGTGAGTTTGAGGCCGGGATCGATTCCGAGGATGCGCATGCTTGGGAAACCCGGACTGGAAAACGCGCACCACCGAAGAAAGAACGCGCACCGCAAGCGGTTGCGGCTAAACGGCAAAGGGCGCCGCTGCGCGTCGGCGGTCAACAGTTGCGCTAATATCATCCGACGGGGTGCGTAAAGCAACGACTTAGGTATTATCGATTCCATGTCCAAACTTCATGGCCTCAATTTCATCGGGAACAAAACCGAGAGCGGCGCGACCGAGTTTCGCGCGATCAATCCTTCCACATCGCAGGCGATAGAGCCGGAGTTTGCGGAAGCGACGATCGGACAGGTCGACGCGGCGATGCTGCTGGCGGATGCGGCATTCGACGCCTATCGCGCTATGGAACCAAAGAAGCGGGCCGCATTTCTGGATGCGATTGCCGACCAGATCGCCGGCTGCGACGAGGTGATCGATCGCGCGAATCAGGAAACGGGGCTTCCCATCGAGCGTCTTCGCGGAGAGCGCGGACGAACGGTCGGGCAGTTGAAGATGTTCGCCCGGCTGATCGAGGAAGGCTCCTGGGTGGATGCCCGCATCGACCATGCCGACCCGGCTCGCACGCCGATTCCCAAGCCCGACCTGCGCCGGATGCTGATTCCACTGGGGCCGGTGGTGGTATTCGGGGCGAGTAATTTTCCTCTCGCGTTTTCGGTGGCGGGGGGCGATACCGCGTCGGCGCTCGCGGCGGGCTGTCCGGTCGTGGTCAAAGCCCATCCGGCCCATCCGGGTACATCGGAGATCGTCGCGAGTCTCATTCTCAAGGCCGCCAATGCGACCGGGATGCCGGCCGGCGTATTTTCCATGCTGCAGGGACCGAGTCATGCCCTGGGCATGGCGCTGGTGCGGCATCCGATGACCAAGGCGGTTGGGTTTACCGGTTCTTTGAAGGGCGGGCGGGCGTTGTTCGATGCCGCCTGCGGACGTCACGATCCGATTCCGGTTTATGCCGAAATGGGCAGCACAAATCCGGTGTTCATTCTGCCGGGCGCGCTGGCCGAGCGAGGGAGCACGATCGCGGCAGGCCTTACGCAATCGGTGACGATGGGCGTCGGGCAGTTCTGCACCAATCCCGGGATGGTCATCGGGCTTCAATCCGATGCGTATACGGCATTTGTCGATCAAGCAACTAAACATTTTCAGAAAGCCGCTCCGGGCACGATGCTATACGGCGGGCTGCGCGACAGCTATGAGACCGGCGTCCGCCGACTCCAGGGTATTTCAAACGTTCGCATTCTCGCCCAATCGCAGGACGCTACGGATGCTGCCAGGACTCAGGTGCCGGCGACGCTGTTTTCGACAGACGTCAAGACGTTTCTGAATAATCCAGTGGTTTCCGAGGAGCTGTTCGGCCCGGCAACGGTCTTGATTGCCGCGAAGTCGGCGGAAGATCTGGAGAAGGTCGCGCAAAACGTAGAAGGGCATCTCACCGCCACATTGCATGGAACAGCCGAAGACTTGGCAGCCAATCGGAAGCTCGTCTCAATTCTGGAACGGAAGGTCGGCCGGCTTCTTTTCAACGGTTTCCCAACCGGCGTCGAAGTCGCGGCAGCCATGCAGCATGGCGGCCCTTACCCCGCGACGACCGATTCGCGAACGACTTCAGTCGGAACCGCCGCGATCGAGCGATTTGCCCGGCCGATTTGCTATCAGAACTTCCCGGAATCAGCGCTCCCGGCGGAACTGCATGAATCGAACCCGCGATCGATTTTCCGGATGGTCGACGGACGCCATACCCGCTGACGGAGCATTTTGTTTGGAGCCATATCAACCAATTGCTATGATTTCTCCGCAGGAGGCTCGATCGGCCCGGAGTAAGCAAGTGAATCAGCGACAGGATGCGAGCGGATCGTCGATGGGCTCAGGTGGAGAGCTCGGCCTGGCGCCGGCAGGGGAGCTGGCACCAATCGCTTCGTTCGGCGGTTTGCAGGCCGCAGCGCAACCAACAGAGGTGGGGCCTTCTATTTCCTTCGATCAGGAATTAGCCGCGGGCAATGAGCGCGCGGCCCAGCGCGATTTTGTCGGCGCGCGTTCGCATTTTCTCAAAGCGGTCAAACTCAATTCGGCATCGGCCGAGGCTCATACCCGTGCGGGATACGCGAGCTGGATGCTCCAGAACATCAATGCCGCGCTACATCACTACAAGACGGCGGCCCAGATCGATCCGGCAAACGCGCTGACTCACGAGGCCCTGAGCGAGATTTATCTCGTAGATAGCAAAGGCGATCTTGCCGTCGAACATGCCCGCAAAGCGCTTGCGCTGTCGCCAAATGATCCGGAGATGGCGGTGTCGCTTGGGTTGGCCCTGGAAGCAACTGGCCAGAAAGACGCCGCCATGCAAATCGTGCAGCGGCTGATGTCGCAAGGATACGAATCGACCCGGGTGGCGACGTTGTTTGCGTCGCTTGTTGATTCATCACGGCGTCAGGAAGCGGTGGAACTGGCTCAGCGCGTGCTCAGTCGCGGTCAGTTTCGTTCACCGCTGGAGCCTGGCTCGCTGGAATTCACGATCGCCTCGCAGTTGGACAAGATGGGCCAATATGATCAGGCCTTTGCCCATGCCCGGCGCGCCAACGAATTGAGGGGCGCGAACTACGACCCGCAGCGCACGCAGGCGCTCGTCGATCAGATGATCGGCTATTTCACCCGGCATCGTGTTCGATGCCTGCCGCGCGCCAGTCATGGCAGCCGCAAGCCGGTGTTTATTGTCGGCATGCCCAGGTCCGGATCGAGCTTGATTGAGCAGGTGCTGGCTTCGCATCCTTCGATCCATGGCGGCGGCGAGCTGACCTGGATCGACAACATTGCGATGGGAGTTTGCCGCGAGCTTGGCTTCACAAATGGCTTTGATCCGCAATGTGCCCAGAAGGTTTCGCCACGCGATCTGGACAACATCGCCGGCCATTATCTTCGGCCGCTCGAGGCACTGAATCCGTCGGCACAACGCATCACCGATAAAATGCCCGGGAATTTTTTATACTTGGGTCTCATCGCGATGCTCTTCCCACAGGCAGTGATCATCCATTCCGTTCGCGATCCGATGGATGTCTGCCTGTCCTGCTACATGAACGATCTGGCCTTTGGATATCCCTATTCCTACAACCTCCAATCGCTGGGCCATTATTACGGCCAATACGAGCGCCTGATGGCTCATTGGAAGAGCGCGCTGGATCTGCCGATTCTCGATGTGCGCTACGAGAGCATGGTGGAAGATCTGGAAGGCCAGGCGCGGCGAATGCTCCAATTCATCGACCTGCCGTGGGATTCGCGTTGTCTGCAATTCCATGAGAATCAGCGATTTGTGGGCAATGTCAGCAACAATCAGATTCGTCAGCCGCTCTACAAATCTTCAGTGCAGCGATGGCGTCATTATCAAAAGCATCTTGCGCCTTTAATGGCCGCAACCGGCTGGGGATGATTCATCGTCCAATTCAGCCCTCGCAACTTTCGCCGCGGGGCGGTATGAATTGAGCAGCGAACTGGGCTTTCTGGAGGTTTTCATGTCGATGAAATGGATATTGGGCGGTGTGATGCTGGCTCTGGCGACAACCAACTTTGGCTGTGTCAGTGTTCCTAATCCTCCAACGGTTGATCATGTCGATATGAGCAAGTATTCGGGCCGCTGGTATGAAGTGGCACGAATCCCGCACCTGTTCGATTATTTCAACGTCGCCGACACCGTCACCTACACGCCAGCAAAGCATGGCGACTTAGTGGCTGTCGAACGATGGCGGCACGCAACCACTTACGGCCCGATGTGTGACTCAGTCGGCGTTCTCCGGCCTGGACAACATGACAATGGCCACATGCAGCTTCAGTATGGCCTGAACATAAGCGACTACTGGGTTCTCGCGCTCGATCCTGATTACCAATACGCGATGATCGGCACGCCCGATCGACGCTACCTTCGCATTCTGAGCCGCACGCCGACTCTGCCGCAGGATGTGGACGAGAAGCTGTTTGCACTGGCTGATCGCGAGGGATATGACGTGGCGCAAGTTCGCCGAACGCCTCAGCTCATGCAGCCGGAGTGACCGGCTGCATCAGAGAATCGATCGCTCAGTCTCGAAGAAGATCCGAACGGTGAGCGCGGCCTGGCGGTCGGAGAAGAGCATCGCCGGGTGGGAATCCCGTTTTCGCCACAGCGCAAATTTAGGCTGCAGCGCCTGATCGAAAACGGCCTGCGTCTGTTCGATATCGCTGATGCCATCTTCCTGGCTGGCAATCATCAGAATGGGCCGCGGCCAAATTCTTTTCACCAGAAGATCGGGACTGAAATCGGAGATGGGCGCGCCCACTTGAAGGTTCGCGACGGGCAACACTACCTTCGTCGCCATCCAGTTGACGATCGATGAATCACGATCGGCAATACTCGAAATAAATGAGCGCAGCTTGCCATAGGGACTGAACACGGCGATCGCATCGATTGCCTGACCCTCGGGGCTCGCGTCCGCGGCGGCGGCGATCAGCGCGACTGAGCCAAGGCCTTCTCCAAGCCCGAAAATCCTGGTTGCCTGTGCAGGATGCTCGGCCTGAAGCCACTGCACGGCTCCCAGCACATCACGACGTTCAAGATCTCCAAATGTCGTGAACTGCCCGCCACTTTGGCCATGGGCGCGGAAATCGATCGCGAGCACGTTATACCCATTGGGAACCAGGTCGCGCACCAGTTGCAGGTCGGATGATTTATCCCCTTCAAACCCATGGCAGAGAATGATGGTCCGCTCTCCCCACGCGGCCGCGGGATGGTGGTGGTCGGTCTTGTCATTCTGCGCAGTCGGTATCCACCAGCCGCGAATGGGCACGCCATCCGTCGCGGTGAATTGCACTTCCTGATAATTCACGCCCAGCACCGATTCAGGCGTTCCCGAATGGACAACCTTCGGGCGAAACACCAGCAGCATCGAGAAAACATATGGAAGCCCAATGATCAGCAGAAGCAGGGCCCGGGCAACGCCGCCGGCAATGACCCAGCGCGGCGATTTCTTTTTCGTTAAGCGCGAGATGCCCTCGCCCGCCTTGATCAGCCCCACATTGAGCGCGCGAAGCAGACAAACGACCGCCGCTCCCCACCAGGATGTTGCCAGGACTTGCATCGGCGGAACGCGCCCGTGAAATCGGGCGACATAGACGATTGCCAGCGCGATCCCACAGACTATGCCAATCAGGCAGGACAGCAGCCAGGAACGCAGGCCTGCCCAGGATTTACTTCGGTAAGACCGCCAACCGGCGATGCCGATCGCGATGAAGGGCACGAGGAAATAAACAAACGTGATGAGCCTGTAGAAGCTGAACATCAATTGTCTTTACCCAGGTGTCGCTAAATTGTAGCGGGGGGATTGAGAATGTCTCGATTTGGTGCTAGTCGAAGATGAGTTTCGATCTGCCCAGTTTAGCCGCGACGCGCCAGCGGAGCGCTTTCCCGAAGCGCTTCGCTGGCGCGTCGCAGCTAAACTAGGCGGACAAAATTTTTTCTCCTTCGGACATCGGATCGACAGATATAACTCTTTTTTCCGAGAGCAATTAACGCATATTCTCGGCTCGGATTCTTCGATCCTTTTCGCAAATGCTCAGCTTTGGCTCATGCCTTGCATTACGTCCTTCCGATTACTAGAAGCGGCAGATCTCATGGAAGGAGTCAGACCATGACCGTAAGCAGAAAAATGCTCCTCGAAACCCTCATCGGACATCTCGATCTGCTGGAGTCGGCACACCCCCGTCGAGCCTCTTCGACGCTGGCGCGCAAGACCAGGCGATATGTCCGCATGAGCCTTCGTCGCGAAGGGCCCTCCGCCAAGCGC
>JANWHF010000101.1 GCA_025450555.1 Tepidisphaeraceae bacterium
CCGGCTCGGGAACGGTTGGCTTAGGCGGAATCTTCGTCGACGGACGAGTCGGTTCGATTAGCGGAAACGGCGCCAATATCCGCGGCAATATCATTACCGGTCAGGGAGTCGATTCCGTGACGCTCCACAACGGATCCATCATTAACGCCGATTTTGCCTCGACTGGCGCTGGCAATCAGGACCTGTTCATCGAGATTCCGGTAGCGAGGATCGTCATTGGCACGACCGGTGCGCAGAATAACACGATTCTCGACTGGGGCAGCATTACCATTAATGGAAATGGTGGGATCATCGGCCTGGAAATGGGAGCCGATCATATTGGATCGATCAGCGTGAATGGCGGGTTTGGCATCTTCGACAGCCGCATCGATAATCAGGCTGACGGCAGCATCAACTCGATTAAGGCCGACGGATACGGTCTGCGTAACGATTCTATTGCTGTCGGGATTTCAGTCGGATCGATCAATGCGACGCAAAATGGGCAGCAGATTCCGACGAGCAATTTTTCGCCCGATGTGCGGCAGAGCGAAACCTCGACTTGGGATAATAACTTTGGATTTGCTCCCAACTTCCTGACCGATATCGACACGTATCTGGGAACCAACGCCGCCAATCCGACCAGTTCCGAAACTGACGGCGGGATCATCGAAAACACTACGATTGTCGGTGAGCGCGATTTGGTTTCGATCCGGGCATTTTCCTTCCGGACCAGCTCCAACGTAAATACGGTGCCTTCGACAGTGACCTTAGCAAACGGTTTTGCCGACGTTATCAACTTCGGTAACAGCATCGGTACGATGACCAGCGTCGGCGTTGTGGACGGTCTTTCAGTCATCACGGGCACCATCAAGAAGCTTCAGTTCGGCAGCGACGTGTCTCGCCTGGACATGGAGCTGTCGGGCAAAATCAACACGCTGAACATCAACGGTAACCTCGACAATGGTTCGCTCATTTTTGCCAAGGGACGCAATGGCAACATTGGGACGGTACACGTGAAGGGCAATCTGGATGGAACCATCAAGGCCCAGAAGAAGATCGGCACGCTGATGGTCGGCGGAAACCTCACCGGCACCGTCGATGCCGCCAACATCACCAAAATCCAGGCGGGCTCGCTTAACACCGGCAACCTGACGATCGATGGCAACGTTCAGAACCTGATTTCCCTCGGAGACCTCGGTACGACAGGCCAGTCAATCCTGATACATGGCAGCGTCGGGAAGATCCAGGTGGCCGGGAACATGAACACCTCGACGACCGTCCAAGGCAACCTCAAGATGCTCAAGGTCGGCGGGTCGATTACCTCGGGCACGAATGTCACCGTGACCAACACGCTGACGGCGTTGCTTGTGAACGGCGATGTTCAGCCCAATTCGACTGTGAAAGCCCACCTGATCAAGAACAAGAAGATCAAGGGCCAGACGCTGGGCAGCATCATTACGGGAGCCTAGAAGGTCTGTTTGACAAAGTGGATCGTGCAGCGGAGCGCTCAATGAGCGCTCCGCTTTGCTTTATCCTGCAACTTGCCGGACGTGGCAGCGTATTGAAAGATGATGTTTTCAGAAGTAACGAAGCAGACTCGACTCCGGATGCAGCCACCATTGGCGCGGCGATTTCAGAGTAAGCTTAGCTTTGGTGCAGCGATCTGTATCTTCCTGAGCGTAGCAGCTGCAGGACACGCGGCCACGCCTCCTACAACAAGGCCGGCAACGCAGCCGTCCTCCATCCAATCAACTCATCCGAATGCCACGGAACTGACTCCGGCAGTTCAGCAGAAGCTTTTGGCCGATCTGGCCAGCGATACATGGGC
Source organism: Tepidisphaeraceae bacterium (assembly GCA_025450555.1). Classification (GTDB taxonomy): domain Bacteria; phylum Planctomycetota; class Phycisphaerae; order Tepidisphaerales; family Tepidisphaeraceae; genus JANWHF01. The sequence goes on from JANWHF010000101.1 coordinate 1,808, forward strand.
CGTGCGCCAGCGGGCGCAGGAAAGCATAGTCCAATTAGGGCCCGCCGCCCTTCCGATGATTCAGACCGCACTGACCAAGGAGAATGATGCCGAAGTGCGCGGCGCGTTGACCACGGCGCGTGACCGGATCAATCGCGATCGGATTCTCGGCCCCTCCTACATCACAATTCATCTGAAGAACGCATCGCCGAAGGAAGTATTCGAGCAGCTCAATCGGCAATGCTTCGCGGATCTCAAGGTGTTTCCAGAGAATCTCTGGGAGCAGCAGAAATGGCCGGCGGTGACCGTGGACATCGAACATGAGCCATTCTGGAAAGCGCTCAATCAGATTGCCGCCAGCACCGGCGTGACCTTGAACCATTATGGTGAAGGCCTCCGGCTGATGCGCGGCGCGGGGTTCTCGGCAATGGGACCTTCGATGGTCGAAGGACCGTTTCTTGTGCTGGCGACCAGGATCAATCATTCGCAGAGCGTCGCTCTGGCGAACAATGCGGTTCGATCTGACTTTTCCATTCAACTGGCGATTTATGCGGAGCCGAAGTTGAAGGTCCTGGAAGCATCAACAGTAAGTCTATCGCAGGCCACCGATGACCGCGGCAATTCATTGCTGCCGGACGTCGCGCAGACCCGCAGCGTGTATGGGGTCGGGACCAATGCATGGAACATGACAGCTCCCATGCGATATCCCGCCCATCCGGGAACCCACATCGCGCATCTCAAGGGTGAAGCGAATTTCATCGTCGAAACCGCAAGCCAACGACTGGAGATTGCCAACATTCTTTCCGCCCATGATGAGACCAGGACGATCGGCGGACTGTCAATCACGCTTCATGAAATCAAGAAAAGCGGGAATGGATACGAGGTAAGTATTTCAACATCCCACCCGGCCGGCGGCGGTCAATGGGAATCCATGCAGCAGAGCATCTACCATCAGATGAAAATCTACGATTCGACGGGACAGGCGTTCGAATACCAGGGCATGAGCAGCCGCACGAGCAATACAGGCACAGAAATGACGCTTACCCTCGCGCCACTGGCGAGCCCCGATGGCCATGAGTCGAAGGCTCCGTCCAAACTGATATGGGAAATCCCCACCTCCACCACGCCGGTTTCGGTGCCCTTTGAGTTTGCAAATCTGGCGATGCCGTAATGCTTGACAAAGACTCGAAACGGGCTGCTATTCGAAGCTGGGAATGACCGGAGCTTCAATCGGCTCGACAACTTCATCATGTCCCGCGTTTCCGAGCTGGCTTAGTTGCGCGATGCAACTTCGAATTCGGACATCGAATTCTTCCCGCTGGATCGGCGAACATTCCTGGCGATCGGTCCGGTAGTTCTCCAATTGCGCAAGAAGAAATCTCCGCCGCGATTTCTCATCTTTGCCCTGGCGCATGCGATGCCTCCACCACCATCAACAACTGATAGCTTCGAAGTTTCGCTCGAAAGTGGAGGCGCGGAATTCTCGCTGATCGAATTTGTGCTGCCAGGCGATGAGACGAACTGAATCCGTTCAGTTTCACGTCGAGAGTCAATGAATCAGGCGCGTGCCGGGACGGCAACTCGCTTGACTTGCTTGGCGGAAAGTCCCTTGGCGCCCTGCAGTACTTCGTATTCCACCATCTCGCCGTCTTTGAGCGAGCGGAAGCCGTCGCCCTCGATGACGCTGAAGTGAACGAACACGTCCTGTCCGTCCGGTCCGACGATAAACCCAAAGCCTTTTTTCGAATCGAACCACTTTACGGGACCACTAATCATGGTCAGCCTCCGAACAGAAATGCGGGCGGTGACGCCCTTTTCTCCGGCGGCCGTCTGCAGAAGTGCATTGGCAATTCATGCCGCCTGAGGCCGGCAAATTTATCCGATCTGATGCCTGGAATCCAGCAAATTTCTTCCGGCATGAAATCTGTCAATCTAATTTAACAAACCGTGATCAAACTTTTTCGCTAGAATCTGATAAGGGAATTGGCCATTGAGCTTCCGCTGGCCCAAAGCATATACTCCTGGCTTACCTAGAAATTGAGGAATTTGTGTAATGGTTGTTTCCGATTCCACGTCTGCGGCCAGCGACGTCGCGACCCAAAGCAGGATCCTCATCGTTGACGATAACCATGGGGTGGCAAAGGCTTTATCGCGCCTTCTGACCGATGCAAACTTCGCCACTCAGGTGTCGTTTTGCGGCAGTGATGCCATCGCTTACCTTGAAGATCATGCGATCGACGGAGCGGTCGTTGATGTCCATCTGCCGGACATGAACGGCTTGGTCCTGACACAGGCGATTCGGCAACGGCTGGGGCCGGACAAACCGATCGTCGTACTCAGCGGCGACACCTCGATGGAAGTCCTCAACAGCCTCCGGCACGTGGGAGCGACTTACTTTTTCAGCAAGCCGGTGAACGCGAATCAGCTCCTGGATCGCTTCAAGGGATGGTTTGGCGGATCTGCCGACGCCTCACATTGAACCGGCGCTATCCTGGATGTCCCCGCGCACGTGTCGCTCGGCCAGCGCGACGTAGTGCGGCACCAGCCATTTCATGTATTTCAATTCTTCGCCGCGCAACGCGCGAACGATCTTTCCCGGCACGCCCATCACGACGCTTCGATCCGGCACCTCCATGCCCGGCGGCACCACCGCGCCGGCAGCGATGAGACATTCGCTTCCGATGCGCGTTCGACCGAGCACGATCGCGCCGATGCCGATCAGGCTTCCGCGCCCGACAAACGTTCCATGAACGACTGCGCGATGGCCGATCGTCACATCATCTTCGATGATGTTCGGCACGCCGCTGTCGCAATGAATCACCGTGCCGTCCTGCACGTTGACGCGCTGCCCGATCGTGATCGGCGCGACGTCGCCGCGCACAACGGCGTTGAACCAGAAGCTCGAGAGCGCGCCGATGGAGAGCTCGCCGGTGAGCGTGCAGTTATGCGCGACGAAATAGTTGCCGGCGGTTTTTCGGAAGAGCTGCATGAAGGAGAATCTTTTGCGCCGCCGCGCGACCGTCAAGCGTTGCTGCAATCCGAGCGACGCCAAATGATGCGACACTTCACCGCGCGAGCGGCGTAAAAAAATTTTCGTGATGTGCAGGCGTACGGGAGTTGTAATCATGCCGCACCATTGCGTATCATCTTGCACACGAAACGAAATTCTTTTTTGAACGGACCGAAGGTGGTGGCTCCCCTCCGGTCCGTTTCTTTTTTCTCCCGCGTTTGTGTTGCCATCTGCCCGCCCGTAGGATCGCGCCACCATGGCCAGCGATACGCTCTCCGATTTTCTTGCCGATCTCGAACAGAATGGTGAACTTTCGCGGGTCCAGACGGCCGTCTCTCCGATCCTGGAAATCTCTGAAATTTCCGATCGCGTCAGCAAATCGCAGACGCCTCACGCCCACAACGAGCTGGACCGAAACCCCGGCGGAAAGCTCGGCGGGAAGGCGCTCCTGTTCGAGCACGTCACTGGCTCTGACATTCCCGTTGCGATCAACACGTATGGCAGCTATTGGCGCGTCAACCGCGCACTGGGAACTGAGAATCTCGAGGCCTTGGCCACCCGTGTGCAGCAATTGGTGAAGCCCGACATCCCCACAAGTCTGCTGGAGAAAATGAAAAAGCTTCCGGATCTGCTGAAGATCGGCAGCTTCCCTCCAAAAGCTGTGCGCAGCGGAATCTGCCAGCAGGTGGTGCTCGAAGGCGAGCGCGCCGATCTGACCCGCTTGCCGATCATTCAATGCTGGCCCTTGGATGGTGACCTGTCGAGTGGTCAGGCTTTCGATCCTGCAGCGGCGGCGAAAGTCACCGAGCGCGGCACCGGTCGATACATCACCCTCGGCGGCGTCTTCACCAAAAATCCCGACACCGGCGATCGAAACATCGGCATGTATCGCGTGCAGGTCTTTGGCCCGCGGAAAGCCGCCATGCATTGGCATATGCATCACGATGGCGCGCGCCATTTCCGCATGTATCAGTCGCGCGGCCAGAAAATGCCGCTGGCGATTGCCCTGGGCGGGCCAAGCGTGATGCCCTATGCCGCGACTGCTCCCCTGCCGCCGGGCATCGAGGAGCTTCTGTTTTCCG
>JANWHF010000102.1 GCA_025450555.1 Tepidisphaeraceae bacterium
GGTGCCGACTGTTACGGTTTGACCGCTGTGCTGGCTCGTGCTGATCGCTTTGCTCAGACCGTAATCGCCGATCTTGACGTAGCCGTTCTCATAAAAAATATTGGCCGGCTTCAGATCGCGGTGAACGATCCCGCATTCGTGCAGATAGGTCAGTCCCTTGCCGATTTCCCGCAGGAAAAAGGCGGCTTTCTGAACGCCCAGCCCCGATGGCGCTGCATCCAGCAGTTCGCGAAGCGAAGGCCCCGCGACAAATTCCATAATGACCCACGGGCGACCATCCTGCCCATACTTGATGTCGAAGATTGAAATCAGGTGCGGGCTCTTGAGGTTCATGCAGTGCGAGATGCCGCGCAGCTCGATCTGCTCGTAGGTTTGCACAAACTTGAGCGCCACCTCGCGGCCGCTGTCGCTGATCGCGTAATAGACTTCCCCGAATCCGCCGCGCCCTGCACCGCGCTGGATGACGTATCCGTCCAGCGGGCGATCGCCATGCTTGTATTGAAAGCCGCGATTGGCAGAAGTTATGGTTTCTGTGCTCACGATAGTTCCCTTATTCCCTGACTCAAATTTGCCCGAACCGAAGATCGATCACCGTAAGCGGGCCGAATACACCCGGCCATTACAAATTCGCCTTTTCATTCTCTGGCCAGCATAAAGCTCAACGGACCGATGCGAACGTGCGAACCAATCGTCACTTCCGCCGGTTTGCCCGCTGCCTGGCCATTGACCTGAACTGCATCTGCCGCACGCAGCACGAATCGATCGTTGCCGGCCTGCAACACAACCGGAGCTGACAACTCATCGCACCGCACATGGGCAGTCGGGCCAGGTCCCATCACTATTTCACGATCGAGCAAAATGACTTGACGAATATCGCCGCGCGCCAGTCGCGCGCCGGATAGATCGAGGATAGCCGTCCCGCTTGCCGGCGCAGGCCGGCGGAAAGTCAGCCGGCAGCGGGGGCCAAGGGCGATCTTGTCACCATTCACAAGCAGCTTGCCGGCCGAAGGCTTGTCATTGATGAGCACCGGCTCGCGCGAATGAAGGAAATAATCGCCATCCGAACGGGAGAGCGTGATCGATGGAACACCCGCGCCGGCCAGCAGTGCAATGTCGGGATGGGTCGAGGCGCCCGCAGCGCCGATGCTGATGGCCGATCCACCGACGACCTGGAAGCCGCCAATGCCGTCCGCATGAAGAAACAGATTCGATGAGGCTCGCGGCGCTTTTGGTGCAGCCGCTCCATTTCCGCCAGCGGCTGCCATGGTCGGAGCCGGCGCTTGCGTTTCATTGAGATCCGCAATGTTCGGTCCCATCGCCGCCAATCCCAAAGGGCCCGACCTCAATTGCTCGAGTGCGTTGGAGAGTTTTTCAAAATGATCCACAGCTGACTCCATCCAGCGCGCCTTGGGCCAGAGCGTCAGCAGCCTTCGAAGTGTTTCGAGAGATTTTTGGGCGTCGATCGATGAAGCCATCTCGAATGCTGCCCGGCATTGATTCAGCGTTGCCCGGACATGATCCAGATCGACGACATGATGAGCCAGTCGATCCACGCGCGACAAGAGTGATGCCGCCCGATCCAGCCGGCCCGATTCAATCGATCGCTGAATTTCGGCTGTGACCTGGTCTGTGATTTTCCGGACAAGCTGATGAACCTGAGTGTCGGCATGGTATTGCGAAGCGAGGGCGGCAAGATGCTCGATCGCGTTTTCCCAATTACCCGCGTCAAAAGCTGCCGACGCTTTCGTCAGAACTGATTGAAGCGTCGCGCGACGATCGGCCAATTCTTGCTTGAGCGCTTCGGCTCGGGCATCCGCTGTTTCAGCGGCACTCAGCAAACCGCCGCCGATCGTAAGCTGCCCGGCGTCCAGGTGCCTTCGTGCTGCCGACAGAAGCTGCCCGCGTGCGCGGTCAAGATTCTGACGTGCCGAAGCCGCTTCGCTGATTGCCAGCCGAAGCGATGACACTTCAGGCAGATTTCCCGCCAGCGCCATCGCCTTTTCGCAGTCGGCCGAGGCTTCACCCAGCCGCTGTTCGTCAAGGTGATTTCTGGCCCGCGCCACAAATTCGCGCGCCAATCGACCAACCAGCGCCTGTCCCCGTCGATCGCCTCGAAGATCGTCGGCCCGAAGCAGCTCGTAGGCGGCATCGAGCCGATTATCATCGATGGCACACTCACATTGTTTTAAGCGAACGATTAACACGACCGGCTCCTTGCCGAGGATCAGGCCAACGCCTGATTCATCCAGTTATTGATCTGCAATCTCGCTAAGCCGTGTTTCCGGTAAGAAATGCCCGCTTCCACCGGCTGCCATGATCCCGCAAGAACAGCTTATTTTACCAACTGGATCATGGCGGCGACAGCGGACCATCCTCACTGGAGGGCGGCAGTCTCTGCCGCCGCGAATTCACCTTAACCGACGAGCGAGGATCGTGTATGACTTAAAAGAGCCGCGCACGAAGTAAGCGGTTTTGGCACGAGGCGGCGCACGGCGAATCCGCTTACTTCGTGCGCGGCTCTTTCAATATCGTACCGTTCGCGGCGCTCGCGGCGTTGCAGGAGCAACGCCTCCATCGAGCCGCATCGGCTGCGGAAGTGAAGGTGCCATGCTTCCTCCACTTCCGCAGCCGAAGTGTGTGTCGCTCATTCCGTGGGTTGTGCGGATGCACCTTGAGCGACTGCGGGCGAGGATGACTTGCCGTCGAGGTGAGCATTGACCTGCTTGAGTAGGTCCTGCTCGCTCATGGTATCGACGACCGGCACATCCTGCGTGAACTGTGCTTCATGTGCGAGCACATGTTCAGCCACATCCAGGTGCCGACGGATATCAGCCACCGCCTTCTTGGCTTCGGACAGCTTGCTCTGGTCGAAAGCCGGCAGGGCATCGGAGCCGGCCGATGACGCCTGAACGACTTTATATTGGGCATCGAGCGCCTCGATCTGCGCTTCCAGTGTCGCTTTCTGGGCCTTGGCGTTCTCGAGCGCTTCTTCTGCTGCCGCCAGTCCTTTCTGGCGATTCAAGAGCAATGTCTCGCGCGCGGCCAGGGCCGTCTCGGCTTCCTTGTAATGCGTGAAGCGACGCGACAGTTCTTGCACGATTTGCGGCCGGCTGAAGGTCATGTCGCCGAAGGTGAATTGCGTCTGGCCGCCGGACACCGCATCGCGCAGCTTCTCGACGCGCTGGCGCTCTTCGGTCAGGGAAATCTTGTTCTCGCCGATTTCATGCTTGAGCGAAGCGACATCGACTTCCTGCTCGGCAATCGCGCGGATGTTGTTGTGCATCTCGGGCCCCAGCTCATCCAGCAGGTCGCGCGCCCGGCGAATTTCAAATTCGACCGGAATGTTGTCCCGCACCGCGACGCGAACGCTCCGAGCGGAGCTTCGCACATAGCTGGACAATTCTCCGCCGAAGATGAGCCCGCCGGCGAGCAGAGCGCCGCCCGTTACCATCGCTCCCAGTTTGACCGCCTTGAAGATCATGGCAGTACTCCTTGTTCCAAAACCCGTTTACCAGCAGGCCAGCGCCTGCCTTGCATGGGTGGTCGGGAGAGGTGTCGAAATATTGCAACTTCTGACACGCAGCACAGCCTTCCAGGCTGTGAATCGAGAATCACTGGCTGGAAGTCAGTGCTACGGGCCTGCATATCCAAGCGTAAGGCGTTACGCCAAATAAATTTACGCCGTTTCCGGCATGAAGGTGGGCATGCAGATCCCCGTCGGCGGCTGATAGGCCCCGCGCACTTGGGCAAAATGGATCTCGCAATTGCGCGCGCCGGACGCATAGAGCCGGGCGACAAGATCCGATCGATCCACCGGCACCAGAAACACCGGCGATCGTCCGCGGTGGTGATCGAGTTCGCTTTGGATCAGAGCCATCGCGTCATCTTCATCGCGCGCCCAGCCGGGGCCGAGCATATTCGATGCGGGGTGCTGAATGGAAAACAGAAATCCTCGAATGCCTGAATCGTCTTCGATCACCGATCCATGCCAGATGCCATCGGCATTGGTAAGAAAGTATTCGAAGTCTTTCTGCCGGCTGATGTGAGCATTGGCCAGTTCGAGCGCGGCAATCACCTCTGCATCATTCTTGGAAGCTAGTCTGACGCGCGCATTCTTCAGCGAAGGTTTTTGCTTCATTCCATCCGCTGGCACCGGCCAATACATGTCCTGAAATGCCTGACGCGGAACAAACCCGGCTCGCGTGTAGAGCGAAAAGCTGTCGAGATTCATCGCGCTGGAAACGAGCCGCACCGGCTTTCTTTGTGCATCGGCAAAGTCAGTGATGTGACGAAGCAATCGCGCCGCCACATGCTGGCCGAAGTAATTGGGGTGTACGTTCATGATCCCCAGCGAAACGTGCGCCGGCCGGGGGTGATAAAAGCATGAGCCGGCGATTCGTCCCGTCTTTCCCGACTGCGCGACAACGCAACATCGCGGATCTAAGTCTTCGTACACCTTGCAGAAAAGCTGAACATCACTTGGTGCGCAGTTGAAGATGGCCGGCTTACCGCCGCGTTGATACCAGAAGTTGGTTGAAACCTGGATCAGGTCCGCGACTTCCGGCCAATCGTTTCGCTCCATCTGACGCAGTTGAATATCAGCCATATTGCAATCTCATTGACGCGGTTGTCGCGGCCCGAAGATGATACGGCAATGAACCGAATCAATCGGCGAGCCTTCCTCGGCGGCGCATCCGCGGCCGCTGCTGCGACATTGCTTGGATGTTCCCATTCCACCGATAAACAAGTCAAGATTGAGGATGGTCATCAGCAGATCGTCGATGCCCATGTCCACGTCTGGAACCTGCAGCAGTTCCGCCTGCCCTGGCTCGATCATGCCGGGCCGATTCTGGATCGAAATTACACCGTGGCCGATTATGTGCAGGCCATTGAAGGGCTGAATATCGTTCGATCGTATTACGTTGAAGTAGACGTTGCGCCCAATCAGAAAGAAGCCGAAGCGCGATATGTCACTGAATTATGTGCGCAAGGCAAGGGGCCGATTCGCGCAGCGATTCTTGGAGGAACACCCGGAAGGTCGGGCTTTCGTGCCTACATCAAACAATTCAAGAACGATCCGCATGTTCGCGGCGTCCGCTGCAGCTTCGGCGAAGCGATCAAAGATCGAAACGCGCTGGTCGAAGATCTGCACTTTCTTTCCGACCTCGGCATGAGCTTCGACCTGCTGCTCGGCAGCCCGATGCTCCGTGACGCGACAGAAGTCGTCAAAGCTTGCCCCCAAACCCGTTTCATTCTCGACCACTGTGGCGGCGCATCATCCGATTGGATCATCGGCCCGCGCGCCAGTGGTTCCTCCTTCCAA
>JANWHF010000103.1 GCA_025450555.1 Tepidisphaeraceae bacterium
CGAAAGTCGGCCGTCGCGCGAGTTCGCGTAGCGCCGGGAACCGGGCGAATCGAGATCAATGGCCGGCCGCTCAACGATTACCTGACCAACGAGCGCGACCGCAAGGCGATCTTCGGCCCGCTGGAAGTGACCAATACCGGCGGGAAGATGGACGTGCTGGTGAATGCCGGCGGCGGCGGACCGACGGGCCAGACCGGCGCGATCATCATGGGATTGGGCCGGGCACTGGCGAAGTTTGATCCTAGCCTTGAAGTGGCTCTTCGCAGCGGCGGGTTTCTCACGCGCGACAGCCGAATGAAGGAACGCAAGAAATACGGGCAGCGTGGCGCACGCCGGCGCTTCCAGTTCTCCAAGCGATAAAGCCTGGCGAAACAACTCAGCAAGCAAAAAGCCCGATCATGCCGATCGGGTTTTTTTCGTGATCGTGATTGGGATTTACAGATTTTACTTTTGCAGCAGGCGTGCCACTTCCTGGCAATCCTTGTCGCCGCGGCCGGAGAGATTGACCAGCAGGATTTTATCCCGGCCTATCTTCGGTGCGACTTTCACTGCATGGGCTATCGCGTGAGCGCTCTCGAGCGCGGGGATGATGCCTTCGATTTTCGCCAGCAGCTCGAAGGCAGCCAGCGACTCATCATCGGTGATGCTGACATAATCGACGCGACCGGAATCTTTCCACCAGGCATGCTCAGGGCCGACGCCGGGGTAATCGAGGCCGGCACTGACGGAATGAACGTCGGCGGTTTGCCCATCATCGTTCTGAAGTACGTAGGAAATGCAGCCGTGCAAAACGCCCGGTTGTCCGGCGCAGAGCGAGGCGGCGTGTTGACCCAGCGCGCTTCCACGGCCGCCGGCTTCGACGCCAATCAGCTTCACATCCTGGTCCTCGACAAACGGATGGAAAATGCCGGCCGCATTGCTGCCGCCCCCAACACAGGCAATGACGCAGTCCGGCAGGCGGCCTTCGATTTCCATACATTGCTGTCGCGATTCCCGGCCAATACATACCTGGAAATCTCGCACCATTTCGGGAAACGGATGCGGCCCGGCGACGGTGCCGATGATGTAATGCGTGTGCTCAACGCTGCCCATCCAGTCGCGTAACGCCTCGTTGAGCGCATCCTTCAGCGTCTTCTGCCCGCTCTGAACGGGAATGACGTTTGCCCCCATGAGCTTCATGCGGAAGACATTGAGGCTTTGCCGGCGAACGTCTTCGGCCCCCATGTAGACATCGCATTTAAGTCCGAATTGTGCAGCAACAGTTGCCGTCGCGACGCCATGCTGACCGGCGCCAGTCTCCGCAATCACGCGCTTCTTGCCCATTCGCACCGTCAGCAGCGCCTGGCCAATCGTGTTGTTGATCTTGTGCGCGCCGGTGTGATTGAGATCTTCGCGCTTCAGATAGATTTTCGCGCCCCCGAGATGCTCGGTGAGCCGGCGGGCAAAGTAGAATCGGCTTGGCCGACCGACAAATTCGCGAAGGTAGTATTCGAATTCCTTCTTGAACGCAGGATCTGCCTGGGCTTTTCGATATTCGGCTTCAAGTTGATTGAGCGCGAAGATGAGCGTCTCGGGGACGAAAACGCCGCCGTATGGACCGAAATGTCCCTGAGCATCAGGCAGGCGCGGCGGTTGAGCGGCGGCAGTGGTCATGGATGTATGGTAGGGGAGCGATGTCGATTTGAACAATCAATACAAATTAGGCGGCGACTGCTTCGCGAAGTTCAGCCGAGCGGGACGTTGACCTCGGGCTGAACGCCCACCACAGCAACAATCCACCCGCCACGAGGATCACGGCGACCACCATGCTATAGCTCTGCGGCGGCAGGAACGTGAGCGTGCCAGTTCCTGCACCTGCGACGGCTGGCTCAACGCGCAGCATTTCCAGCACGTAACGGAAGAGACCCTCAATCAGCATCATCGCGGCAAAGACGCGGCCGGGAGTGTGCGGCATGGTGAAGTAAGCCAGCAGGAAAGCCGCAATTAGAAAGCCGGTGAGCGCGCTGTAGAGCTCTGCCGGGTGGACCGGATCGGCGCGCTGCTGGCGCGCGAGAGCATCGAGTCCTTCGTCTTCGAGCTGCCCTTTGCTCTTGAGATAAGCGGCATCGAGAACTTGCGCATCCGCAACTGGAATCGGCTCTTGAAGTTCGCTGAGATGCCGCTGGTCCATGTACTGCGCCAGCGGGCAATCGACGATATCGCCAGCCGGCGTTTTAATCTGATCCTTCACTAACTTTCGAGGCACTGGCGAGCCGAGATTGTTGCCCTGAAATTCGGTCGTGTAAGCGTCGCTGAGATATGGAAACTGCACCGCCCAGGGCACTTTGCACTCGGCCCCATAACAGCAGCCGTTGAGAAAGCATCCGATCCGCCCAAAGCCCAAGCCGATCATCAGGCACGGCGCGACGATGTCCATGCCGAGCCGGACCGGCACCTTGTGATAGATCGCGTATGCAACCAGCGATGGAAAGGCCAGCAGAAATCCGCCGTAATAGGTCAGGCCGCCTTCGCGAATGTTGATCGCATTTCCGAGATTCTGCCAGAAGCTCAAGTTCGATTGAGTATATTGACCAATATTTTCCAGAACGTGTGAGAGCCGCGCGCCAAGCACCCCAGTGACGAGGGCAATCAGCGCGGCATTGGCAAACAGTTCCGGATCGATGTTGTAGCGCTTGCCCACGGCCTGCGCTACCTTCATGGCCGCGATAAACCCAACGACGAGCATCACGCCGTAGCCGTAGATGGGGATATGAAGAAATGGAAGTCGAAAAAGCTCTTGCCACATAAGCGATTTAGGCCGGTATGGCCCACCCTTCACTACGCCTCACGGGGTTTGCCGTTCGAGGGTTGTCGCATGAGAAACGGTTTCCGCGATATGGTTCTGCCGATCGAGAATGACCACCCGCGAGCGATGAGCATTGGCTTCTTCGGGCGTCGCCTGCACAAAGCTCATGACGATGACGCGATTGCCGACTCGAGAGAGACGGGCCGCGGCGCCATTGATCCCGATGACTCCGCTGCCGCCCTTTCCGGGTATAATGTAGGTTTCAAAGCGGTTGCCATTCTCGCAATCGGCTACGACCACGGCCTCGTTGGGTAGCAGGCCGCTGGCATGCAGCAGATCGGCATCGATGGTGATGCTGCCGTGATAATTCACGTCAGTCTGCGTGACCGTCGCGTGATGAATTTTGGACTTCAAGAGCTTGATGAACATCGGACGAATGATTGTAGGGAGATCGCCGATCAAAAGGTAGCGAGCCCGCTTGCCTTTGAACGCTCAATTTGCCTGCAACATCAGCCCCTCGTTATGCAATGAATGAAGGAAAACATCGAGTAACAAGAAAGGCCGCCGCGCTGGCGATGATTCTGACCGTGGCAACAGCCATTGGGTGTCGCCATGCGCCAACTCCGCCTCAGCCACGGGCGCATGGATTTTTGGCGCTCGGCGATTCCTACACCTGCGGCGAGTCGATCGAGCCGAGCCAATCCTGGCCGGTGCAACTCGCTCAGCGAATGCGCGATGATGGAGTCGATGTGGGACAACCCGCGATCATCGCCAAAACCGGATGGACGACCGATGAGCTTTCAGCGGGGGTGGATCGGGCAAATCTCACCGGGACTTATCAGCTCGTCACACTGCTGATCGGCGTTAACAATCAATTTCGCGGGCGCTCGATCGATCAATATCGCAAGGAGTTTGTCGCACTTCTAAAACGAGCCATCGCTCTCGCGGGAGGCAAACCTTCGCATGTTGTCGTCCTCTCGATTCCGGATTGGGGTGTCATGCCATTTGGAAAAGACAAGAACCCAGCGGCCATTGCGAAATCGATCGACAATTTCAATGCGGTCAATCGACAGGTAACGGCGGCACTGGGCGCGCAATACGTTGACATCACCGCCGAAAGTCGATCCGCGGCCACGCAGCCGTCGCTCGTAGCAGCCGATGGGCTTCACCCATCCGCAGAGATGTATTCGCATTGGGTTGAACTGGCTACACCAATAGCCGAGGCGGCGGTGAAATCGCAATAAGGATTGATACGAGCCAAATCTCACGTAATTGGATTCAATCGCTGCTTTCTTCTTCGATCCTTCGATCCAGATGCTGCACGCTCGGCTGAATTCCGCGTTTGCACTTGGCGTAAAACTCCAGGATCTCGCAGATTTCCCCCGTCATCGGCTCGATCTGGCGCATGGCCGCCATGGCGGCGGTTTTCGTGCGATAGGTATGGATGCATTGGTAGGCAGCGCGAATAGAAAAGATCCCGGCGCGGCTGATGCCGGCGCGCCGACAGCCGACCGCGTTATACCCTTTGAGGCCGCCCCAGAGCATGGCGGCAAAGGGCGGTACTTCCTGTCCGACCGCTTGATTGCCACCCACCATCGCAAGACGACCGACGCGGTTGAACTGGTGCAATGTACAGCCACCTCCCAGGAAAGCGCGCTGCCCGATGTGGCAATGCCCGCCGAGCAACGCTGCATTGGCGAGAATGACGTGGCTTTCCAGCACGCTGTCGTGCCCGACGTGTGCTGCACCCATCAGCGTGCAGTTGTCGTCAATGCGCGTGGCTCGCTCTCGGCCAGGATGCGTCGCCCGGTGAACCGAGGCCGATTCACGAATCAGCACGTTATTGCCAATGATCAGCCAGCATTGCCGTCGCTCCTCGAGCGGCTTTTTGAGGAATTGGAGATGCTGGCCGTCCAGGCCAACGTAAGCGCCAGGACCGATGTGACAATCGGTGCCGATGATCGTTGGCCCTTCGACCACGCTATGCGACTTGATGACGCCGCCCCGCCCGATGCTGACGTGCGGCCCGATGATCGCGTAAGCCTCGACCTGTACATCGTCGGCCAGCTCGGCGGCCGGGTCCACAATTGCCGTTGAATGGATCGTTGCCATCGTTGATTGAAATCCCTTTCACCTACCCGAAGTCCGCGCCTTCATTTTGCCGGGGGAGGGGCACGCGTCAATGACTAGTCGTTCTCTTCGATCGGCGCGTGGTCAAAGCCCAAGTGTGGCAACGTAACGCGGTAGCACGCTGTCCCAGCTGAATCGGTCGGTGACATCCGCTCTTGCAGTATCGACCAAACGCTTTCGCAGTGGCGCATCGTTCAGGAGTCTGGCGATCGTGGATGCCAGGCGATCCGGCGCGCCGACGGGCACCAGCAGGCCGGTCTGTCCATCGCGCACGACGTCGCGAATCCCTGGAGCATTGGTTGCCACGACCGGCACGCCCGCGGCCATTGCCTCGATCAGCACGAGGCCAAACCCTTCTGCTTCGGATGGCAAAACCAGCAGATCGATTTGCGACAACGCTTCGGCTGGTCCCTTGATTGGACCTCGCAGAATCACCCGATCGGCAAGGCCCAGTTCTGCGATTTGCCTGGCCAGGTCCGCACGTTGCTGACCTTCGCCAAAAATCAAACACCGGATGCCATCCAGTTGACCTATTGCATCAATCAAATCAGGAATGTGCTTCACTGGATCGAGCCGGCCGATGAAACCGACCGTAGGAATGCCCGCAAGCGAAGCGGCCTTAAAGGCAATCTCATTAACATCGACTGCGTTTGGGATCACGACGATTTTTTTTCCTGGGACGTGTGCCCATTCGCGCGCAACAGTCGCCACCGATTCCGACGGCACGATGAGTCGCCTCGCAGCCCATTGCGCAAGGCCCTGCACCGGCCAATGCCATCGCGGACGCGGCTGCGTCGTTTGAATCGATTGAAAAAACCGAACATCGCGCAGCCATAGCGAAGCTGCAGCCGCCATCGCGTTGGCATGAACCAGAAAGCTGAGAACCGTATCGAACTTTCGATCCGAAATGAGACGAATCAAACGCCGCAAGACCAGCAGATCGCTCGGTCCCCGTGCATCCAGTGGCGTCACACTGATCCCCGCTTCGGCAATCTCATCGGCCACCGGTCCTCGTCGTCCGAGGCAGCTCACTTCAACCTGCGCAGCGCCCGCATCACGCAAACGGATAGCCAATTCGCGCACGACCTTCGGCGTACCGCCGATCTCCAGATCCGTATTGAGCAGAAGAAGTCGCCGCAAGGACGCTTAGTGTAGACGAAAAATGCGTCATAGCCCCAGCATGTCCGCCATTGAATATCGCCCCGGCTTCTGGTTCTGCAGCCAAAGTCCAGCTTTGAGCGCGCCGTGGACGAAGGTATCGCGATTCGTGGCGACGTGTGTCAGTTCGAGGCGTTCGCCCAGTGCCGCGAAATAGGCGGTATGTCGGCCCACTTCATCGCCGATGCGGAGGGCGTGCATGCCGATCTCACCGCGCTTGCGAACGACGTCGTCGCCGTGGCGATCGAAGGTCAGGGCGTCTCGCGTTTTTCCAGTGGCCTTCAAGATGGCTTCCGCGAGGCCGGAGGCGGTGCCGCTCGGCGCATCTTTCTTGAAGCGGTGATGGCCTTCGACGATTTCCTTGTCGTAATCGTCGCCAAGAATCTTGGCCACCTCGCCGGCGATTTTGAAAAGAACGTTGACGCCGAGACTCATGTTGGGCGCCTGAAGCACAGGAATGTCGGCGGCTGCCTGGTCGATCAGAACCTGATCGGATTGTTGCAGACCCGTGGTGCCAATGACCATGGCAATGCGCTTCTGGCGACACGTCGAGAGCCAATGCCGCATGGATGCAGGCGATGAAAAATCGATCAGCACCTGTGGAGTCGCCTTCAAGTCAGTGCTGACGCGGATGCCATTCGCACCGATGCCGGCGACTTCTCCGGCGTCGCGTCCCTGGGCAGGATGATCCGGCCGTTCGATAGCGCCGACGAGTTCATAGCCGGCTTGCCCGGCCAGCGCCACCAGCCGCGCGCCCATGCGGCCAGCCGCTCCGGTTATTGCCAAAGTTGTCATGGATGTTCCTATTTGCGCCGATTCGTGGCCAACTTCGGATCGCCGCCGATGGCCGTGATGATCGCTTCAAGGCTGTCTTCAACTGGAATAGGTCGATTGACATATTTGCCATGCGGTTCACTGCGCGGCGCGGTGTCCTGGGCGGCTTTCATATCGATGCCGGTGTGATATTTCACGGTGACGTTTGGGTCCTTCAATTCGTGGCCGGTCAGAATACAGACGACCGATTCGTCCGGAGAAATCACCTGCTTGTCCAGCAATCGGCGAAGCCCCGCGACGCTGGCGGCACTGGCCGGCTCGCAGCCAAAACCCCAGCGGGCCACCATGGCACGATGTTCAAGAATCTCTTCGTCGGTCACTTCCTCGACCACGCCATTCATGATGCTCAGCGCCCGAAGCGCCTTGGGAAGGTTCACCGGATGGCCGATTTCGATTGCACTGGCGACCGTGTGAGCATGGTAATCCTGCTCCGCCAGCACAGCATAATGCTTCTGCACCGCCGTCGCGTCGTACCAGTTGTCTTTCCAGATCACGCCTTGCTTGGAAAGTGTATAAAGCGTATTAGCACCGGCGGCATTGATAATCGCGAGGCGAGGGATCTTCTTGATCAGCCCGAGTTCCTGTAATTCCGCGAAGGCTTTCCCAAAGGCGGAGCAATTTCCGAGATTCCCGCCGGGCACGATGATCCAATCGGGCGCTTCCCAGTCGCGTGCTTCGAGGATGCGATACATGATGCTCTTTTGCCCCTCGAGCCGGAATGGGTTGACGCTGTTCATCAGATAGATGCCCATCTCCGGGGCATCGACGGCAATCTGCCGAACGCGACGCAGGCAAGCATCAAAATCGCCCTGAATTTGCAGCGTCAGCGCGCCGTAATCCAGCGCCTGCGACAGCTTTCCGACCGAAATCTTCCCGCTGCCGATGAACACCACACCCTGCATTTCCGAGAGTGAGGCAAACATCGCCAGGCTCGCGCTGGTGTTGCCGGTCGAGGCGCAGGCGACTCGCCGCGCGCCTACGAGGCGAGCGTGAGTGAAAGCGGCGGTCATGCCATTGTCCTTGAAGCTGCCGCTGGGATTGAGCCCTTCGTATTGCAGCAATAGCTTGCCGGACTTTATCCCAAAATGGCTTGCCAGAATATCGGCCTGCTGGAGAACCGTCCGCCCTTCGCCGATGCTGACGATGTCTTCCTCAGTGCGATAGAAGGGCAGCAGCTCGCGAAACCGCCAGACACCCGAAAAATCGGCCCGTCCCTCGGCCGCCGTCCCCTTGGTGCTCCAGCGATGCTCAAAAAATCGCAGGCTCTTGAGGCGCGGAAGTTTGTTCCAATCATATCGTACGTCAAGCAGGCTCCCGCACCGCTCGCAAGCCACATGGACCTGCTCGATTGCGTAAGTCGCCCC
>JANWHF010000104.1 GCA_025450555.1 Tepidisphaeraceae bacterium
GATAAGAAACGGAGCCGTTTGCTGGGCGCAAGCGAAGTTGGCAAGGGTCAGCAGGGCGATGACGGAAAGAGGAAATATGCGTGGGTTCATGAATGGAATCCGGATTGGGAGATGCGACGATACCCGCGCAGCCCGTCAATGGAAACAGATTTCGCAATGCCTATGCCGGGTCATATCCCCGGCCGCCCCAGGGATGGCATCGCATAATTCTGCGGAAGGCTCTCCATCCGCCGCGGAGGGGGCCGTATTTGTTGATCGCGTCGATCGCATACTGGCTACAACTCGGCTCAAATCGGCAATGGCCGCCCATGAAGCGGCCAATTGTGGCGCGGTAGAGCAATACGAACTGGATCAGCAGCCAACGCATGGTTTCCCATTTTATGCTTCCCTCTCCCGGTATTCCGGGGGAGGGTCAGGGGGGGCTTTCAGTGAGCTTGCGATCCCCCTCCCCAGCCCTCTCCCGGCGTACCGGGGGCGGGGGGAGAAGAGCCTCCGACGTTTTTCTCACGCATCTGCGTTGCCTTCGTGTGAAGCGCGACCATGATCGACGAAAGCAATCGCTGGTAATCGGCCAGCATCAGTGGCTCGTGCGGCTTAACGACGACCACCCAATCATAACCCATCGGCAGATCATGCTGCATATGCCTGAAGGCCTCGCGCAAAAGCCGCCGGATGCGATTGCGCTTTGCCGCAACTCCGACGCGTCGCGAGACACTCAATCCCAATCGACTAAAGCGCAGGCCATTGGTCTTTGTATAAACGATCACTGGCCCGCGCGATTGCCGCAATTGCAAATCGTAAACGGCCTTGTATTGGGCTGTTGTGCGGATGCGGCGACTCTTCGGAAAGCCGAGCCGTGAAACCATACCGTATCTTAGGCGCCGGGATTTTCTGTTGAAATTGCCGCCTTTGGTTCGATGGGAAAAGGGAAAACCAAAATCGGGAGACCTATGGGAATTCATCAATGGAAACTTGGGGTGGCCACTGCATCAATCGTACTGACGACTTTCTCGTCTATTAGCAACGCCGCCACGACCGTCACCAGCGCCACCGTCACAGCCGACGCGACACAGATCGCGACCGACGCTCAGACCGTCGCTGCCGACCAGCAGCAAATCCAGACGGTGCTCCTCCCGGCCCGCAAAACGCTCTCAGAAGCGCAGAAGAAGTTCGATACCGATGCCGCTCCCTATCGTGCTCAGCTCACCGCCCTTGAAGAGCAATGGAAGCAGACGCTCAAGGCGGATGCCGATGCCATTGAGTCGGCGCGCGCGACCAACGAGCCGCTCGTTACCGCGGCCGAGCAGAAGCACAAGGCCAACGTCGCGCGTCGCGATAAAGCGGCCACTGCTCAAAGCGAAACAGAACTGCGGGCTGCGCGTCAGAAGCGCGCCGATGATGTGAAGGCCGCTCAGGACAAGCAAAAAGTTGACAGCGATCAGCGCGACCAGGCGATCGCCGCCGCCAAAACCGCAATGGACACCGCGATGAAGCCCGATGCCGATGCGCTTAAGGCCGCGCAAGAGGCGGTAAACGTCGCCAGTATATGGGTCACCAAGCTCGATGCCGACCGTGCCGTGCTGAAGGCCGACAGGCAGAAATTGCAGGCCGATAAAGAGACGCTGTCCCAGCAGCAATGAACAAAAGGCCACGCTTTTGCACCGCGCCTGAACAGATGCGACTGTGCGGCCTTGAGGGGCGGGGCATTTTGGTTCTTTCGCCCTTTACCCGCAGACGTTGCCCGTAACAGGCTCCGCGCGGGGATGGATCGCTGCGATGTCCGCGAATTCGCTCAACTTTTGCAAACCCTCCGGAAATTAGAGCCCGATTCATTGTCGCCAAGCTGTACTTGGCCAGCGTCGGTGTCTATCATCTACTTGGCCGACCGACGACCGAGCCAGGGCAGGCGATTGAATTCCCGCCGCTGACTGCCTCCCTCGCCCTTTTGCCTGTAAGGCTCAAAGCCCCTTTCTTCTTCACGCATTCGCTCATTTTGTGACGGCTGCGGTCCAAAGTCAGAAAGCAAAACATGCTTGGAAGCCACCAGCGCACCTACGACGCCGTATTCAGCCATCCCGTTGCCCGCAATCTTCAATGGCACGACGTACGGGCAATGCTCACGGCGTTGTCTGATATCACCGAAGAGCGCGCGGATGGCCTGAAATTCTCCCGAAATGGGCAGGCTCTGATCGTTCGTCCGCCTCGAGGCAAGGATTTTTCGGACGCGGATGAGCTGATGCGCATTCGCCATTTTCTTGAGCGATCAACCGCAACACCGGCGAAGGGCACCGATGACGGTGCCCATTTGCTGGTGGTCCTCGATCATCGCCAGGCGCGGGTGTTCAGGACCGAACTTCACGGCTCGGTCCCCCAGCTCGTCGCTCCCCATGATCCTCATGGCTTGGATCGCTATCTGCATCGCGTCGGCAACGATTCCAACGGTCAGCGCCGGCCCGAGCCGCGCGCCTTTTATGACGCCATTGCCCGCACTCTAGAGGGCGCACAATCCATTCTTGTTTTGGGTAGTTCGACCGGCGCAAGCAGCGCGATGGATCAATTAATGGACCAATTGAAGGAGCATCATCCAGGCATCGCGCGAAATGTGGCGGGGACGATGGTCGTGAATGAACAGCACATGTCCGATGATCAATTGCTAGCCGCGGCGCGGCAGTTCTACTCGGCTGGCGGACCCCATGCTTCCTAACTATTCCAACGGAGTTTTATGTTGATGAAAGGAATGAGATGTTTTTAGGTATCGTCGGCTGGATCCTATGCGGCATCGTCCTGGGCTTCATTGCAACGAAGCTGGTCGATCTCCACGGAGATGATCCGCTGATCGACGTTGTTCTGGGCGCCGCCGGCGCATTGATTGGCGGCGGCCTTTACAGCTTTATCAGTGGCTCGAACGTCAGTGCGTTCAATATTTGGAGCCTGATATGGGCGGCGGTGGCTGCCGTGATGGTGCTGGTCATTTGGCATTTCATTCGCTCTGGTGGCAAGCATGACCGTCCCAGTGTTCGCCGGTCCTATTGATTGAAGTCGCTTGCGAGTTCCCATCGCTGATTTCACGAACCAAATCCCTTTCAGTGCCGCTTCTATTCCGTCACTGACGCGCGCGAGATGTGTACTTAACCCAATTCAGGTCTGAGGCGTCCAGTCCTTCAGCTCGTCAAACGTCAAGGTGCCGCAGCTACGGCATCGCCCAGCGTACGGGGTATCGCAATTCGAGGCCGAAGCGGACGCAGCCAGACTTGTAGCGCCAATTCCGGACACGCGTTGCAAGCGAGTTCAACAAAAGTGCATTCATCAAGAGTTTCTAAGCGACATGCTGGGCGTTCGCCGGCAGAGCGTGAACCTGACTGCTCGCATCCTTCAGTCGGCAAACCTGATTAAGTACTCCCGCGGGGAACTGGAAATCCTGGACCGGCCCGGGTTGGAGGAGGCTTCGTGTGAATGCTTCCGCGTTACAACGCAAATGTACGAGCGCATCATGAGGCTTCAGGGCACTAATAAAGATCATCCGAAGTAGATTTGACGGCTTCGCTTCGTTTTCGGAGCGGGTCACTCTTCGCCCAAAGCCTGCGGAACACTTTAACTTTTCTTCCTTGACCGCACTCCCGGAACTGGTCCAAGGCCGATAATCTCATTTTATTGTTGTAATTCCGTTCTTAATCACATCAAGTCCGGCACATATTCCTCCATGCTGTCCAAAGCGAACTAAACCGCGCCGCCCTGCGCGCCGATTCAAACAGCATCGCCTGATTTCTCCGCCGGGTGGCGGGAGACGGCGTCAAGTCGCTGAAGATTTCGGAGGACGCATGCGCACGCTTCAATCAATTTTGGCCCGCGTTTGGCGGGATGAGCAGGGTGGCGAGGTGCTGGAGTATGCACTGATCGTCGGTCTGATCGTGGTGGCGGCGATTGCCGCGATCACGTCGGTCGGGACCAAGGTCCTGGCCAAGTGGAACTCGCTCAACAGCAGCATGTAAGACGATCATCGCCAGTCGCGCAGGCGGCCGCAGGGGAGCGGAGTTCCCGGCGCAGACGGCTTTGATCCTCTGCATAAGCAGGCAACGATCGCGCATGAGGCGCGGTCGTTGCTTTGTTTTTGCGCTGCGGTTTGAACGCTCTCTCAAACCTTCGATCGCTGCCCTGTCTTAAGTGCCGCTTCAATTGCCTCCGCGTCGTAAGCACAACCTCCCCAGGTGCCGCCACTCGCATTCTGCAGTGCGGCCCAGAGGCGCGTGTCATCGGGGAGATCTGGATCGGGCGCCAAATCGGCGCGCGGAGCGCGCTGCTCGAGGATCTCCGATCCCCATTGTGCATCACGCACGTCGCTTCCATGACCAACCAGATCGAGCGTGCCGGCCAATTGATTGCGATCAATGACGATGCGAATTAAGTCGCCATCGAGAAGCTTTCCGATCGGCCCGCCCGCGAGCGCCTCGGGTCCGACGTGGCCAATGCAGGCTCCGGTGGAGACGCCGGAGAAACGGGCGTCGGTGACCACCGCCACATGCTTGCCAAATTCCAGATGCTTCAGCGCGCTGGTGATCTGGTAAATCTCCTCCATGCCCGCGCCCATTGGCCCGCGACAGATTAAAACGATCACATCGCCGGCTTTAATCTGTCCCTGCTTGATCGCAGCGATGACTGCCCGCTCGGTTGTGAAGATGCGCGCGGGGCCGGTCAGGCGATAGATGCCATCGGCATCGACAACGCTGGGATCGATCGCAGTGCTTTTGATGACAGAGCCGGCGGGGCAGAGATTTCCCGTCGGAAAGGTCACGGTGCTGGTCAGACCCATCTTCCGCGCATTGGCCGGCGACATGATCACCGAATCGGGATCGATGCCGTCGAGCGATTGGAGCAATTGGCGGAATCGAGTTCGCCGTCCGCTGTGCTCCCATGCCTCCAAAACTTCTTCGACGCTCTGACCCGAAACAGTTATTGCCTGGAGGCGAAGCAATCCCGCGTCACGCAAGTGAAGCATCACTTCCGGCACGCCTCCCGCGAGAAATACCCGCACCGTCGGATGACCGACCGGGCCATTGGGCAGCGCATCGACCAGCCGGGGGACGGCCCGATTGATGGCGATCCAATCGTCCAACGTCGGCCTCCGCAAACCGGCTGCGTGCGCGATGGCCGGGATGTGCAGCAGCAAATTGGTCGAGCCGCCGACCGCGGCATGAACCACCATGGCGTTGTGGATCGCGTCGTCGGTAAGAATTTTTTCGAGCGTCAGTTGCCGCGACTCGAGATTGACCAGTGCCGCTGCCGATCGCTCGGCCATGTCAAGCCAGACGGCTTGCCCCGATGGCGCCAGTGCGCTGTGCGGGAGCGACAATCCCATCGCCTCGCCGACCACCTGCGACGTGGCCGCCGTCCCCATGAACTGACATCCGCCGCCCGCTGATCCGCAGGCCCGGCAGCCCAACTCCGCCGCCTCCGCGAGCGATATGTTTCCGTGAGCGTATCGCGCGCCGATCGTCTGCACTTTGCCGGCATCTTCGCCTTCAGTTGGCGGCAGCGTTACACCGCCGGGAATGAGGATGCACGGCAATTTCTTGCTCCCTGCAAGCGCCATCATCATCGCGGGCAGTCCCTTGTCGCAGGTCGCAATGCCGATCACGCCGCTGCGCCGCGGCAGCGATCGGATCAATCGCCGAAGAACAGTGGCAGCGTCATTGCGGTAGGGCAGGCTGTCCATCATCCCGCGCGTGCCTTGCGTTCGGCCATCGCAGGGGTCAGTCACAAAACCAGCAAACGGAATGCATTCCAGCGCGTTGAGCTTTCGCGCCGCGGCCTGCATGAGCAAGCCAACTTCCCAGTGGCCGGTGTGATAGCCGAGGGCGATGGGCGTGCCGTCGTCGGCACGAAGCCCGCCGGAGGTGCTGAGGATCAGGAATTCCTTGCGGCCGAGCTTGCGCGGGTCCCAGCCCATGCCAGCATTTTGCGTGAGGCCAAACAGGTCGCCGCTGGCCCAGTTGCGCAGCATCTGGTCGGTTAGAGGAAGCGCGCCGGATGGGCCGGTTCCGTGCGTGCGAATGGAATAGATCGCCGGGTCGGAGGAGTCGATGAGGGACTTCGGATCGCGTGGTGCATCGCTGGTTTTTTGAGCGGACATGTCGGAAGTTTATCGTCTTTTCGACTCCAATGTGCATCGGCGCTGCGACCATCGGGTGCATGCAGGAGATCCGCCCAATTTCGCCGTGCACCTTGCCCACGTCGCTTGCGCCTTCGCGAACCGGGAGCGCTCCCGTTCGCGAAGGCGCAAGCGACTCCAGCAACGGATTCGGCGATTGGACGACATGTTTGGTGCGCGCTTCAGCGAACGAGCATGATCTAACGGATGGTTTCATCCCGGTCAAAACAAGAAGC
>JANWHF010000105.1 GCA_025450555.1 Tepidisphaeraceae bacterium
GCCGCGCCCCACAGGTGGGGCGGCTAAAGTGGGCAGGACTCCGCTGTTCGGCGGCGGCGGTGAATAAATTACTCTTTCCACCAGCAACATCCTCACCGCCGTTGAATAATTATGGACGACCCCGCCTCTGCTAAAGGAAGTGGCGGAATCGCGGTTTCTACTGTCGGCACAGTGGTTTATGGAACGCGTCTTTCAACCATGTTCGCGTCGCACACTGCTGAGGTCCCTGGCGGCGGGGTCGAGCCTGCTGCTGCCCGGCATTTTGCAGACGGTGTTGAGCGATGAGGCGCGCGGAGCCACCGCACCGATCGATCCGCTGGCGCCAAAGCCGCCGCAATTCCCGGCTCGCGCCAAGCGCATAATTTTCATGAACATGTCCGGCGGCGTTTCGCACCTGGACACGTTCGATCCCAAGCCGCGCCTCTATGCCGACGGTGGCAAGATTTCTTCCAATCGGCCCGGCGCGCGGCCATTTCTCGCCCCATTCTGGAAATTCCAACGCGGCGGAAAGTGCGGCGCGGAGGTTTCAGATCTGTTTCCCAATGTCCGCGAATGCATGGACGACATCTGCCTGATTCGCTCCATGCATGGCGACCATAACGACCATTTCCAGGCCACGCTCGGCATCCATACCGGTTCGGTCACCTTCGCCCGGCCATCGATCGGCTCCTGGGTGAGCTACGGCCTGGGAACGATGAATCAGAACCTGCCGTCGTTCGTGGTGCTCGCGCCGTATCTGCCTTACGCGGGAAGCCAGGTCTGGTCGAGCGATTTCCTGCCGGGCTGTCATCAAGGCACGCGCGTGCTGGCTGGCGATGAGCCAATTCCTGATCTCAAAAGGCGATCGGTTTCGCCGGAGATTCAGGAAATGGAGTTGGGGTTGCTGGCCAAGTTCAATCGCCGCCATCAGCTTGGCCGCGAGAATGACCCGGCACTTGCCGCCCGCATCAAGAGCTTCGAGACGGCCTTTGGAATGCAGGCGGAGATGCCCGAGGTTCTGGATCTTCGCGGCGAGACCGATGCCACGCTCGATCTGTATGGCCTGCCGCGCGGCAGCACCAAGGGCTTCGCCTGGCAATGCATCATCGCCCGGCGGCTTGCCGAGCGAGGTGTGCGATTCATAGAACTCATCGACACCGGCTCCAGCACCAACTGGGACAGCCATTCCGATATGCACGCCCATGGCCCGCTGGCTCAAAATGTCGATCGGCCCATCGCCGGCCTGCTCAAAGACCTGAAAAACCGCGGCATGCTCGACGACACGCTGGTCGTCTGGACCACCGAGTTTGGCCGCACGCCCACGACCGACGCCCCCAAAGGACGAAGCCACCACATGTCCTGCTATTCAAGCTGGATGGCCGGCGGCGGTGTCCGCGGCGGCATGACCTACGGCGTCAGCGACACCTACGGCGACAAGCCCGTCGAAAACCCCGTCCACGTCCACGATTTCCACGCCACGATTCTCTATCTCCTCGGCTTCGACCACACCAAACTCACCTTCCGGCATGCCGGAAGGGATTTCAGGCTGACGGATGTGTCGGGGACGGTGATTAAAGATATTGTGGCGTAGCTTCGGTCTTTACTTGTGGTTCTCAGACGATTCACCGGCGTACCATTCATCGGCTTGGTCGAGAAATGGAAGCACCGATTGCGCCACCGAGTCATAGGAAATTGGCGGCTCACTTGAACTGAAAAGAATCTTCCAGAAACGGGCAACAAATCCGCCCGACGGCGGCGGGCGGGAATCGTAACGAAACCAGCTATCGGTGCCGCCTCCGCCAAAGGGCTGCAGTCGTTGTCGCTCGTCAGGGTGAAGATCCTGTGCCGTAACTTTGGCCGGCGGAATTTCCTTGCCCCAGGAGGTAGTGATGCCGCCGGGGGGGCACCTTGAGATCTCGATAACAAACCCACCGCCGTTCCGGTCGAACTGAAAAGTAAGCAGGTCAATTTGGCGATCGGTTCGTCTGCGAAAATGCGGAAACGAACCACGAAATCCTCGTTCGCGCATCTGCGGAACGACGATCTCCTTGATGGAAGCGATCATTTGATCTCGAGACTCTGACATTGGCCGATGCAGTTGAGATAATAGCTTCACTAAAGCAGCAACGAGAAATGTTCCTTCGAGATACCAGCTTCCCGTATGAGCGCTCGCAATGTTCCCTTTGCCAATTCACGATGATCGGGAACAGTCAAGCGACGAAGGCTGGGATGGCGGAGAATAATGTGGCTGCCAGTCTGATGGTCCACTACATAACCCAGTTTGCAAAACGCAGCGACGGCGTCTCGACCCGAGCAAATCGGTAGCCGAGTCACGGTCCTACCTCTACGATCTCCTCAGTTATGGGAAGTGGAATTGGGTCCCCATGCTTTCGGAGACTTTCGAGATATCCGGCAATGGCATCCTTGATGTTGGCTAACGCCTCCTCACGCGACTGGCCTTGTGAGATGCAGCCTGGCAGCGCAGGGCATTCCGCAACAAACTGGCTATCCTCATCTTGCTCAATCAACACTCGATATCGCACAGAGCTCTCCAGTAAGCGCCGCCAAAATCATCGAGCCACAAGGAACAAAGATCAAGCGCTGTCAGTTCGCAGGGGCGATTCCTAAATCCTTGACGAAGAACACAAAGTGCGCGCACTCCCCCAGCACGATGGTGCACCCGCCGCAGATCAGCCAGACAACGATCCAACAGGCAGTTTGAGATTATTCGGGAGGCGCATACGCCAACAAAATTGCTTTGCCCGCGTCAGGCTCGATGTCCGTTGCCTGATGGCGCTGACGGTTGTCCAGGCGCGTTTGTCGATCCCGCCTCATCGGCGGCTTCTTTATTTACCGCCCGGCCATAGGTGATGTTTCGCGGCGCGCGGACGTAGCGATTGGGCACGCACCAGATTTCGCCATTTTCGTCCATGTCGATGATCCAGACCAGATCATCATCCCGATGGCCCGGCTCAATAAGATTGGCGACGCCTTTTCCCGTTGGCCCGATCCATCCCGGGCCGCCCACAACGACGCGCACCAGCGGCGGGTTGAGTTGAAGCATGCTCAGGCAGCCACAAACGGAGTGCCAGGCTCTGCGGCGGCGCGCATTGGGGCTAAAAATTGTTTGGGAACCCATGTGCGGTGCGATTCGACGTTCGATTGCGAACTTTTGCCGAACTTATGGACAATGGCTGACGTACCGATATAATGTGGTCGAAAGACAACTGCCTGCCTCGACTTTTCATGAAGCCCGCGTTCGCGGCACTTTCCTGATCCGAAGCCCAGTTGTAGCGCACCGGCTGATTTTTTGTCCGGCATCTGCCGGCGGTCCTTCGGGTGCGCATTGTTCGCCAGAAGGAATCTCCATGCAGTTTGCCGAACTGGGTTTGGCCCAGCCGATTCTCCGTGCTCTTGTCTCCGAAGCTTATGAAACCGCCACGCCGATTCAGGCGCAGGCGATCCCGCCAGCGATGGCGCGCCGCGACATTTTAGGTTGCGCGCAGACTGGTACCGGTAAAACAGCAGCCTTTGCGCTGCCCATTTTGCATCGCCTTGCCGCTGCTCCCGGTTCCGCAAGTGGAGCCAAGCCGCGCGCCCTCGTGCTCTGCCCGACGCGCGAGCTGGCCAATCAGATTGCCCAGAGCTTTGCCACGTATGGCAAGCATCTGGCACTCCGCTGTGCCGTCATCTTTGGCGGTGTGAATCAGAATCCACAGGCACAGGCGATTCGCCGTGGGCTCGATATTCTCGTCGCGACGCCAGGCCGTTTGCTGGACCTGATGAATCAGGGCCTGGTTGACCTGACCAAAATCGAAGTGCTGGTGCTCGATGAAGCCGATCGCATGCTCGACATGGGCTTCATCCACGACATTCGCAGGATCGTGGCCAAGCTTCGCACCGAGCGCCAGACGATGCTGTTCTCGGCGACGATGCCGACGGAAGTCCGCCGATTGGCCGAGATGTTCCTGAAGAATCCGGCGGTCGTGCAGGTGGCGCATGTTGCTGCGACGGCCGATGCGATTGCGCAGTCGGTCTATTTTGTGCCGCGTCGCAGCAAAGCCGCTTTGCTGGCACATTTGTATGACCATCTTTCGATGGCGCGCACGATTGTCTTCACGCGCACCAAGCATGGAGCCGACCGCGTCGTCCGGCATCTCCATTCGCGGGGCATTCGTTCCGAGGCCATTCACGGCAACAAAAGCCAGAACGCTCGGCAGCGAGCGCTGGAGAATTTCCGCAGCAACAAAACACCGGTGCTGGTGGCGACTGATATCGCCTCGCGCGGGATCGACGTGGATGGCATCACCCACGTCGTCAACTACGATTTGACCGATGAGCCGGAGACGTATGTCCATCGCATCGGGCGCACGGCACGTGCCGGCGCGAGTGGCGTCGCATTATCGTTCTGCGATCCAGAAGAACTCCCCAATCTCAAGGCGATTGAACGCCTGATCCGCAAGCCCATTGCCGTTTGCAAGGATCTTCCGACATTCGAGGCAGAGCCGGTGCATCAGCAGCCGGCGCGGCACGCCAATCAGCATCAGCCCCATCGGCCGATGCGTCATCCGCATGGTGGAGAGCAGCGAAGTAATGAGCGACACGCTCCGGCGTCAGCCGCCCGGCATCCGCTGCAGGCTTTTCGTGGGAAGTCCGGAAAGGGCAGTGGCAATTCATTCGAACAAAAGCGTCGATGGAATGGCCCGAAGCATGCCCAGCGCGGGGCACGGCCTCAGATGGGTCGACGGTAGGGCGATCGCAAGTGTAGCACAGGCTTCCAGCCTTTGATTTTAGTTTCACAGCCTGGAAGGCTGTGCTACGTTGCGCTACAGCTTGTACCCAGCCGTTAGCATCAGGCAGTTCATCTGGTTGTCCCAGGTGCCGTCGGTCAGCGGCGAGTAAAGGTTGTCGTGAATGTGGCGACGCTCGCGGTAGATGTACTGATAGGCCAAATCGATGCTCCAGCGATCGGTCTCATACCCGATGCCGGCGGCAAACAAATGGTAGTTTGAATCCGGAACGAGTGGTGAGAACGTAGACGTCGGGATCGCGTTCTGTCCATAAGCGTAGCCGGCCCGAAGCACCCAATGGGGGGTCAGGTCGTATTGCGCGCCAAGGCGGAAGGTGAAGCCGCTCTTCCAGTCATAGACCGTCTTCTGCCCGTTGAAGTGAGGATCGCTGGAGGAGATGGAGCTTTTCTCGAATGAGCTCCAGTCGGTCCAGATGACGTCGGCTTCGACTTTGAGCGGCTCAATGGGCCGGACGGCATAACCGATGCCGGCGCTCTGCGGAAAATCGAGTGCGGTGCTGGCTGAGCTGGGACCAATTTCCGGCACTCCCTTGGCAGTGATGCGAGCATCGCCGTCAAAATCCAAGTGGTAGGGCGAGCGATAGTAGGCGCCGATTGTACTTCGCGAGTCGATCTTCCACATGATGCCCGGGGTAACTCCGACCGCTTCATCATGCCCGCGGAAGTGAAACGTGCCCTCGGGGATGGGCGGCGCACCCAACATCACATTCCGCCGAACGTTCAACTCTCCCCAGTAGGCATTGAGCGCAACACCGGCCGAAAGATGATCGTTGATTTTGTATGAAACGGTGGGTGATATGCTCAGCAGGGTGAGGCTCGCCTTATCGACCAGCAGGGCAAGCGGCCCTTTGTTGCCCCAGTCTTCATTGATCCCCATGGTGTCATTCAAGCCGATGCCGAAGCGCCATCGATCAAGGCCAAAGTCAGTTTCCGCGTACAGATGGGGGAGGACCGACGGCAGGCGCATCGATTCCCCGCCTTCTCCGCTGAAATGAAATTCAGGGAAGATAGCAAACACGCCGCCGGAGAAATGGGTACCTTTGAGCTGCGTGAGTCCTGCAGGGTTGTAAAAGATCGCGGAGGGATCATCCGCCTGTGCGGTAAAGGCGTCGGCCTGGCCGGCCGCTCGCGCGCCCTGTTGCGGGACTTCGATTCCGCCGCCTCGTGCAATGGAGACGAGGCCAAAGCCGAGTGCTGCGACAAACACAATTCGCCGGAAGGTATTCAAATGCATGATAGGTCTCACCGCTGGACGAGGCGGTCGTGACATCCGTCGTGTCAGTGCGCTTCCACAGCGCCGACAGAATGCAACCGCCTCGGACACCTCGACCATCGGCAGAAAATGGGGTGGACCTGATCGTCTGTAACGACTGGGTATATTGATAGAAGCTTGCTGGGCGAATGAATGGAACCGGCTGTCGCAATTGCAGCGCCGATAGTCTTATAAAAGGGGCGACGGCTTCCCTGAACCCCTCTTTTTATCAAGTCCTTGTTGTGCCACGCATTTGCGCAGATTTTTCTTGCGTAAATGGGGCACGTTAGTTTAGCATGCGGGCTCATGCGAGGATGGCGGCGAAAAGACCGGCTAGTCGGTCAAAGGGCTCGTAGCCGATCCGAATGAAGCGTGTTTTGGGCAATGGATTTCTGAGGTCGAGCTAGTACCTGTTGCCAAACAGGTACCTTTCTGGCTCGCTACGACTGAACCAATTTTGCGCAACCGTTCGGGCTCGTCTCGACATGTGAAATTCTGCGCGCTCCACGGCCCGCATTTGGGGCTCATGTGGCGATTCAGTGCAGCAAAGTCAGAAGGCCAGTGCCGGGAAGGTGTGTTGTCGTGCCGCAATCATCTGTGCTGCGCAACGGTAGTTTACCGGTTGGAATTGATGGTGGTTCGAAATTGCGGGTCGGTGGAATATATATTCCGCCATCATCCCCGCTGGTAGGCGTCGGCATCGCCGAGATCATGGCGGCCAGCCTGCTGGATCACACCCATCAGGCGTTGCAGGAATCCCCTGCGAATGTTACCGAAGCAATGGATGAACTGATGGCGGGGCTCGCGAAGCTGAAGCAGGATTGCGAGCCTGCGGCATGGGAACAGACGATCGCCTATTGCCGCCATCATCCGATAGCACAACTCATTTTAGATGATCCTTTCACACGTCGATCATTTCGCAAGCCGCGAGGGTACCCCGGCGACGCCGTGCTGATTGATTACATTTACAGCCGCGATTGCCTACCGTCAGAAGCCGAATCGGTTTCGGAAATGGGCCGGCGGATCTTCGAATACAACCGCGATACGCCTGCCTGCAAGGCAGTTCGTGCCCGGCGAGATGTCGTCCGCGACGCCATCGATCAACTCTGCGAGCGCGTTGCGCGCCCAAGCATACTTTCTGTTGCATGTGGACATCTTCGCGAAGCTTGGAGGGCGCA
>JANWHF010000106.1 GCA_025450555.1 Tepidisphaeraceae bacterium
CGTGATCCCATCGACTCGCGTCTGGGAAAGCAGTGCGGCCGATGATTCCAATGCACGTTGGCGATTATCGAAGGCGGCCCAGCGCGCATGATCCACCAGGCCGAGCTTTCGACCGATGGGCGTGAGCCGCTGGTCGGCATTATCGCTACGAAGTTGCAGGCGATGTTCAGCTCTGCTGGTGAACATGCGATAAGGTTCGATCGGCGGCTTGGTCACGAGATCATCGACGAGCACGCCGATGTAGGCCTCGTCGCGACGAAGCACAAAATCCGCCTCGCCTGAAGCGGCGAATCGTGCTGCATTAATTCCCGCCACCAGGCCTTGGGCGGCGGCTTCTTCGTAGCCGCTGGTCCCATTGATCTGGCCCGCCAGAAAGAGACCGGCAACGGTTTTGGTTTCCAAGGTCGAGCGGATCTGCGTCGGCCAGACCATGTCATATTCGACGGCGTACCCGTGCCGCAAAATCGTGGCGCCTTTTAGGCCCGGCACAAGCTGGATGATCTGCTCCTGAACGTCGGCCGGCAGCGATGTGCTGATGCCGTTACAGTACACCTCGGGTGTATCAAGCCCTTCAGGCTCAAGGAAAATGTGATGGCTCGTTTTTTCTGCAAACCGCACGACTTTATCTTCGATGCTCGGGCAATAGCGCGGGCCGGTCGAGGCGATCTGGCCGCTGTACATCGGCGCGCGATGGAGGTTTTCGCGGATGAGCCGATGGATTTGTTCGTTGGTCGCAGTGATATAGCAGTTCACCTGCGGAAGCGGGGGTTGCCAATCGCCCTGCCCATCCGCATCTCGATATTCATTGAGATAAGAAAATGGCATCGGCTGCGGGTCGCCGGGCTGGGCTTCAAAGCGGGAAAAGTCGATGGTTTCTCTGCGCAGTCGTGGCGGCGTGCCCGTCTTGAGCCGTCCCAATTCCAATCCCAATCGCGACAAGCAGCCCGAAAGTCCGCGGGCAGCCGCCTCTCCTACGCGCCCGCCTTCGGTCTTCCGTTCGCCGGTATGCATCAGGCCGCGCAGGAACGTTCCCGAGCCGACAATGACTGCCGAGGATTTCAGGCGGCATCCGTCGTGCAGCGTCACACCTGTGATCCGCATGGGCAGTTCCGACCGGTCGGTGTCAATCTGTGCCACTTCACCGGAGACAATCGTCAGATCAGGGCAGGTATTCAGGAGTCGCTGCACCTCGGTCGCATAGCGATATTTGTCGGCCTGGGCGCGAGGTCCCCAGACGGCAGGCCCCTTCGAGCGGTTGAGCATCCGGAATTGGATGCCGGTATTGTCGATTGCGAGGCCCATCAGGCCGCCCAAGGCGTCGACTTCACGAACCATCTGCCCCTTGGCCAAGCCACCAATGGCGGGATTGCAGGACATCTGGCCGATCCGGGCCGGATCGAGCGTCACCATGGCCACCGACGCGCCCAGGCGGGATGCCGCCCAAGCAGCCTCTGCTCCGGCGTGGCCTCCGCCAATAACGACGATGTCAAACTGCTGATCCATTGATTCCTGGCGATACCAAATCCTGCAGCCTCTAATCTTTGGGCGCAACACTAATGCGGTTTATGCAGCCACAACCCTATTGCGTGGGCAAGCTGGGAAACGCAAATTAGTTATACCACGGTCGCCCGAATCCAGCGGCTGGCCGCCCCTGGCCCTGATTTCCGATAAACATTTCCGTTCCGGCTGGCATCTGATATACTAGGCCTAGACTTCTCGTGGCGGCAGATGCTGCTTTGGCAACCGCTTAACTGCCGGTGGCGCCCGCTTATTTTACTTTCCTCGGAGGACAAACGATGAAATCGCCCATTGCCTGGCGTCTGGCGCTCATTGCTGGTTTGGCGGGATTGCCGATCGGCAGCAGCATGTGCTTTGCCCAAGCCCGCTCGGGCTCGAGCTATAGCTCGACCTCGAACAATAATCCGCTGGCCGGTGCTCAGAAGCAAGTTCACGATGCGCGCGTGGAAGTGAACAAGATTCAGACAACGATGAACCAGGTCAAGTTCAAGATCCAGCGGACAATGGAAGCCAAAGATGACTGGAAAGCGGCGAAGGCCGCTCGTGACAAAGCGCATGCCGATTATGAGGCCGCTCTTCGTCCAGCGATCGACGCTCTTCATAAGAGCCCTGCTTACATGGATGCTGCCAAAGCACGCGATGAAGCTCAGGCCAAGCTGGATGAAGCCAGCGGCCCAACCGGCGCCAAGATGTCAACGGAAGAGATCAACGACGTCGCGACTCAGCGAACCAAGGCCGGCATGACGATCATGAATCTTGAAAAGAGCGCGCGGGAAAATGACCCTAAGGTTCTGGCAGCCAAGGCAAAGATGGAGCAGGCCGACCAGGATTGGAAGGCTCTGCTTGCACAAGTCGATGAGCAGGCCAAGCAGGACCCGGATTATGCCAAGGCCGAGAAGGAGCTCACGGCAGCCCAGGAGAAGCTTAAGCAGGCGCAGCTTGCCTTAGCACAACAGGCCAAGAGCCAGGAACAGGCCCAGGAAGCAGCCATGAAATCTCGTGAGCACTCGCGAGGTGGTGGAGGCGGCGGGGGCGGCCGGCGATACTAATATTCGCGTTTAGACCGCATTGCGAAACAAAAATGCCCGACGATTAGGAACCCATCCTATCGTCGGGCATTCTTTTTGATGATTACATTTAGCTGAGTGCGAATCAGGCCACATGCCGGACCGCGCGGGGGTCATCGAGCCGGCGAAGCACCTGGGCCATTCGATCTTGCGTCAATAAGACCATATCCATGGCTTCGACGCACAATCGAACGCATCGGCTGTCGATTTTTCCCTGAGGAGCTTTATTGAGCTGTTCAATTAAATCGCTGAACTGCCGCCTGTAGCTCCGCGCAAACCGCCTGATGACTTCCGTGTCATCCGCGAATGAGTCTTCCTTGACTGTCTGCATAGCGCACGCTTCTTGGCGATAGTTTTCCGTTGGATATCTTCGGCAAAAACATCTGCCGCACTTCAGTATTTCTACTAGACGCTCATTACCCAATGCCTTTTTAAGATTTCAACGTCAAAAGCTCGAAGTAAAGCGGCCGGGGATAGACGGTTCCGCGCACCTTCAGCTTGCCCTTCCGTCCTGGCCTTTACACCAGCGCGCCTTTTCAGAAGATGCCGCACGTGGCCGATGCAGTACATCTCGATTTTGATGCGGCGTGGAACGCGGGAGATTTCAATTTTCCGACGATACCGCTGCGCCATTGGGGGCCGCGGCTCCGATATGTGGCGCGAAGGCGCGACGTCGAGGCGTTATGGCGCGAGCTGGAGGGAAAGCTGCCGTCGGTGGTGGTGTATGGCTCCGGTGATTTTCATCACTTGGCGGGGATGTTCATCCGACGCGCGGGGCCGGAGCCGGTAACGCTGATTTCATTTGACAATCATCCCGATTGGGACATTCGCCCCCCCTACTGGAGCTGTGGCGGCTGGGCGGCTCGCGCGCTGCGCGGCGGGGCTGAAAAAGTGATTGTATGGGGATGTGGAAATTTTGAGCTGCGATTTCCGAGCCGGCTGTTTGCGGATCGAAAGGCGCTCAAATCGGGCCAGATGGAGATTCATCCCTGGGCCGAGCGCCAGTCGGATGGAGTCTGTCGAAGATTCAATTGCATGGGCCGCAAGGACTGGCGCGCGCGATTTGAAGAATTTGCAAAATCGCTTGCGGATCGTCGCATCTATGTCACGGTCGACATGGATTGCCTGCGCACTGGAGAAGCGGTGACGAATTGGGAGAATGGCCTCTTTACGGCCGAGGATGTCGCCTGGGCAATCTCGCTGCTGCGAGAAAATGCACGATTGGTCGCCAGCGATCTTTGCGGAGCATGGTCCAAGCCGGAGTATGAGCGATGGGGGCAAACAATTGCCGGAAAATGGGACCATCCGAAACTCTCTGAGCCCGAACCTGGCCATGGCAGGGAGGTAAATCTCCGGTCGGTGCGGGAGATCCTCAAAGCGTTAACCTAGAGTCGCGCGTTTCCGCCGCGCCCACTCCCACGCCGTTTGCGCCTTCGCGGCAGTTCAGCGGTCCGTTCGCGGCGCAAGCGAATTGGGGAACAATGCGGCGAATGAGGAAATTTTTTTCGGATCACGCCGTTGCAATATCAGGTACTACCGCCAGGAGGCGCTGATTCACTTTCCGCACACAAACACTTTTTCGATCGATCTGCCGCAAGGCTTCAAAGAGCAACGCACCGGCAACGCACCGTCTTCGATCATTTTGGCCTGATGAATGGGCTGAAGCCCGGCAACTCGATGACAATTTATTTTGCCGACTTGAATTGCTGCGGACGCGCAGCGGATCTTTCGCGCGACCCGCGTTGGGACTCTTTAAAAAATCGCGCCACCTACCAAGCCGTTGACGTCGCCGGAGCGCAGAATTTCGGTTTCAGCAACACCAGCTTCGCCGGCGGCAAGAGCGGAGAAATCGGCGGGACTCTCTGGCGCTCGGATAGCAACTGGGGATACTATGCCGACAAAGTCGGGCCTTTAACGTTCCGCGATCGGCTGGAAGCGCAAGGAAAAGTCACGCTCGTGACGGCCGGCCCCGATGCCGATATGTGCATCTGATTGTTCGGCGCTCAGAGCGAAAAATCTCCCGACAAATCAGGTGATTTTACGGGCATCCACGTTGGCGGGCCGACGCGAATGGGGCATCCATTTATACCTGCTTTCAGTGCCGCCTCCGGTATCCACGGCGTTTCGAAAACCGGCCTGGCGCTTCTGCCGGGCAAATCGTACAACTGGAAGCTCATTTATGATCCCGATGCCAATCACGGCACTGGAGCGATCACCGCAACGCTTGGTGCGGAATCAACCACGCTCAATTTCAAAAAGGGATGGAAGGAGCGGGCGGACAAGTCACGTCTGGATCACTTCGGAATATTCTCCATCGGGCCCGGCGGGCAGATGGTCAAGATTTATCTGGATGATTTGCGATACACGGTTGCGGCGCCTCGATGAGGCGATGATGAACAGCGACCCTTATAACCGCGTCGCCTTCTCAATTGTGGTCATCACTGCTGACACATCGATCTGATCCAGTGGCCCTTCCAGCACCTGCACGCGCGGCCCAAGTGGCCGCCAGCGCGTTGTCTTTAAAGAAGCAAATAAGGTGACGGTAGGAATACCAACGATTCCCGCCAGATGCGCGGGGCCGCTGTCGTTGCCGATGAGAGCGAAGGCGTTGGCAATCTGAGAATAGAGCTCGAGGAGATTAGCCGGTCGCACAATTTGGGCGGTCGATTCGAAGGCGCTGATCGTTTCCGTGGGCCATCGTTCCAGTTCGACATCGCCGAGGATCACGCGGGCCGATCGGCCTGATTCTTTGAGCTGCTTTGCAAGCTGGCAAAATCGCTCGGCGGCCCAATTCTTGGCGGGCGAGCCGCTGCCGGGATGGATCAGCAGGTGGTCGCCGGGTGCTCTTGATGAAAGAACCCCGCGATCGGCAATCGATTTGAGGATCTGAGCCATGCCCGTTTGCGCGGCTGGCCATTTGGAAAGCTG
Source organism: Tepidisphaeraceae bacterium (assembly GCA_025450555.1). GTDB lineage: Bacteria > Planctomycetota > Phycisphaerae > Tepidisphaerales > Tepidisphaeraceae > JANWHF01. The sequence continues at coordinate 5,514 of JANWHF010000106.1, forward strand.
CGCCAGCAGAAATTCGGTGATGTGCCCGGAGAAATCATCCGGCGCAGTCGTGGACAGCGTCAGGAGATTTACGTCGGGGCTAAGACGGCGCACTTCATTCGCCCATACACTTTGCTCATCGGCAAGAAAGCTCACGACCGTATGCGCTCCCGCCAGTGCGCGGGTCGCAGGCTCAGGAAGGCATCCGTGCTCAGTGAATAGCCCGTGCCAACCCGCCTCAATATCCAGCGATTCGACGCGCAGCACCTTCTCGGCCAGCGCGCCTTTCTGACTGTGCGTAACGTAAAACACCCGGCTCTGCGGATAAAGGCGGGCCATCGCCAGCGCCAGCGGCCAAGTGATGATGAAATCGCCCAGCGCACCCAGATGAAAGATCAAGATGTTTCGTCGAAGAGCCATGCGTGCCCGCGAAACATCTGCTGTAACCGGTCAAGGGTTGCGCTGCAAGATCGGATTTTGAACGCATCGGATTTTGAACGCGCTGCTTGTAGGTCGATATAAACGCTATGAATTTTTTCGCCGATGCGTCAGCATCGTCCTTGTTCACTTTAGCCGCCCCTTTGTGTGGCGCGTCCGGTACGCGTTGAGCGCATAACGACATTTGAGGAACCAGAACACGCGGCTCGTCATTCTTAAAGTGCGATTGTCCTCCGCGCCGCTGGACGCGCCCCACAGAGGGGCGGCTAAAGGAGGAAGCGGTATATGCGGTCTTTGATAATCGAGCCCCGAATTATTATTCAGCGCTATCGATCCATCCCCCACCGACAACGCGATCGTCCTGATAGAGAACGATGGCCTGCCCGGGGGTGATCGCACTTTGCGGTTCATCGAAGGTGAGACTCATGGTATCCGCGTCGATCAAGCTCGCGGCCGCGGGCTGCGGCGAATGGTTGTAGCGAATCTTGGCGGTGCAGCGGATGGGGGCGCTGCGGATCGCGTCGCTCAGGAAGTTGAGTTGCCGCGCGATTAGCGTTGACTTCATCAACGCATCTTTTTCCCCGACGGTGACACGATTGGAGGCGGGATCGATGTGGGTGACGTAGATCGGATAGCCCAGCGCCACGCCCAGCCCCTTGCGCTGGCCGACGGTGAAATGCTGATGGCCTTCGTGCTGGCCCACGAC
>JANWHF010000107.1 GCA_025450555.1 Tepidisphaeraceae bacterium
CCATCCGTGGCCTCCTGTTGGACTTGGTGACTTCAGCACCACCATTGTCCCAGGAGGCCACGTCATGCGCAAATCTCGTAAATGCAATCACGGCGCGGGGTTATGCGCTATCCGAATGGCATTCGGGCCAGTCACGATCAGATTCCCCGTCGCGATCGTCGAAGCGTTAATCGGAACGCTTGCATGATAGATCACCTGGAACGAGTAGGATGAAGCCGCGGCGCTCATCGTCTGGGCGACCAGCTTGGCAGTTGGGGCTGGGACGGCCTTGATTTGCACTTTATAGGTTCCGACCTTCACGGGGTTTGCGGTGCTTTGGTTGTTGATGTCCGACACGGAGCCCGCAAGGAGCGTTGCCGTATAAAGGCCGTTGTCGGAAGTCGAAAACGTAGCGCCAGACGGAGGGGTTACCGAGTAGACCGCTACGATAGTCTTGGCATTCGAGGCCGGCGACATTGAAACCAGGGTTGGCGTGGCCACATATCCGGATGGCCCGCTGAGGCTGAGGTTGCCGGTCGCGATCGTGCTTGCATTGATGCCCACTGAACTGTGATAGGTGACGGTAAAGGAATAAGAAGACAGCGCAGTGGTGACGGGGCGGCCATGGAGTTTTGCGGTTGGCGGCTTGGCCGCTTGAACCGAGGTATGGATTGCCGGGCCCACTGCCTGCGCGCTTTCAACTGAGGTTATGAACGGCGCGGATGCTGAAAGCATTCTCCGCGATTCGAGGGCTTCAACCATTACAGAATACATTCTCGCGTCTCCAGGGCTGCTTCATGGACAGAAATTGGTGTGGATTTTTCATCGCCAACCTCCCGCCAATACGGATGTTGGGTTGAAATTCGGTGAACCGCTAAATTGTCACCCGAGGATTTAGTCGGGGGGAAGGATGGCTTTCTTCCCGATGACGCGGAAAATTTCTTGTCCGGCCCGTTCCATGCACTCAATGCCTTACGTTCGAAAGCACTAAGGTGCAGTCCGGTTGTGATGTCTGACTTGCAGCAGGTCATGTCCGCTCAATTGGAGTGGTCAGATAAGCCGATCCTATGATCAGGGTGCGCCTGCGCTTGACGGCCGCACCGGCGTTGCGACAATCGCGCGGCGAACGTATCGCGATTTAGAGCGTTTTAGTTATGGTGAGATCCTCTCAGGCAAGACGAATGCTGGTGGTGGTAGCGATGACCACGGCGCTGTGCGCCGATCAAATGGTCTTCGCGACGCCCGCTGCCTGCGCTCGTCCGGCCGAGATTGTCGAGATCGCACATCGCCTGGTTCAGCGCCTCAATGAAGGCCTGCGCAATCGATCGCTGGCGATGGTTACGACCCCGGCTCGGTTCGATCGCCAGGCCGACTCCCCTGAACCGCAGCTTCAGCTCCAGTCGCAGGAGACGATCGCTCACCCCCCGATCACGCCCTTCCAGTTCCGGCTTCCCCCTCCGATTGTTTAATTTATCGCGGCAGAAGTTCGATTTGCCGCCGCATCGCATTCTCGTCCGCCCATTCCGGCGGCTCGTCCATCCGTTTTATTTAATAATCAGCAATCCTGATTTTGCATCCCAGCCGGTTTAGATGGGCTGGATTCGAGGCAGACATGACAGTTGGAAAAGTTCTTACGATGGTATTTGGCAGCCGCAATGATCGCCTGATCAAGCGGTATCGACGACTCGTCGAACAGATTAACGCGCATGAAGAGAAGGTGCAGGCAATGAGCGACGAGCAGCTTCGCCAGCGCACGGTCGAGCTTCACGAAGGGCTGCTGGATGGCAAGCTGCAAAAGTCGCAGGTGATCTACGAGGCCTTTGCCATCATGCGCGAGGCAATGGATCGCAACATCGGCATCCGCGAGATTTTCAATCCCGACGAAAACGATATGGGGACGAAATTCGATGCTTCCAAGTTGGAGTCGGATGCGCGGCGGATGTATGACGAGGTTGCCCAGCGGCTGATCGCTACGGGCGAGTCCTATCTCCAGGTTCCGATCCCCGTCGAACTCTACAACGCGGTGCGGAAGATCTATCCCGAATCGCGCCCGCCGTTCCGCGCCCGCTGCTTCGACGTTCAGCTCATCGGCGGCCTGGTGCTGTATGAAGGCAAGATCGCCGAAATGGCCACGGGCGAAGGCAAAACGTTCGTTGCCCCGCTGGCCTGCTTCATGAAGGTGCTGGAAGGATATCACTGTCACGTCGTGACCGTGAACGATTATCTGGTGAAGCGCGATGCGAGTTGGGTGCGGCCGGCATTCGAAGCCCTGGGCATTTCAGTCGGCTTCATTCAATCTGATCTGGAGCCCGGTGGTGAGGCGCGCCGCAAACAATATGAATGCGATATCAGCTACGGCACCAACAGCGAATTCGGCTTCGATTATCTCCGCGACAACATGAAGGAGCGCGTTGACCTGCAGGTGCAGGGGCCGCTCGATTTTGCCATCGTCGATGAGGTCGATTCGATTCTGATTGACGAGGCGCGCACGCCTTTGATCATCAGCGGCTTTGCCCGGGACGATGCGCCGAAATATCGCGCTGCCGACGAAGTCGCCCGCAAGGTGATCGTGCTGAACAAGCCGTGGGATGAAGCGGAGAAGGCGGTTGATGCCGCCAAACGCGCCATCAAGGCCGCCGAGGGCGATCTGGATAAAGCCAAGGGGCGAGATGAGAAGGAAGCCGCGAAAAAGCGGCGCGAGCAGGGCGAGGCGGCGCTGGCCGAAGCCGAGAAACTCAAGGAAGGGCGCACGCAATATTACGAAGTGGAATGGGACCGCAAGAGCGTCCATCTCACGCATGAAGGCATCGCCGCGGCGCAAGATGCCGCCGGTGTCGGCAGCTTTTACGTCGGCAACAACATGGAATGGCCGCACCTGATGGAGCAGGCCATGCGCGCGCACGTCGTGTATGAGCGCGACAAGGATTATGTCGTCGAGCGCGGTCAGCGGGGCGAGCTGGAAGTCATCATCGTCGATGAATACACCGGCCGAAAAATGGTCGGCCGGCAATGGAGCGACGGCCTGCACCAGGCGGTCGAAGCCAAGGAGCGCGTGCCCATCAAGCAGGAATCGCAGACCCTCGCGACCATCACGCTCCAGAATTTCTTCAAGCTCTACAAAGCACTGGCGGGCATGACCGGCACCGCGCAGACCGAAGCCGAGGAATTCGGCAAGATCTATAAGCTTGACGTCGTGACCATCCCCACCAATCGGCCGGTCATCCGCCAGGACAACGAAGATCGCATTTATCGTAAAGAGAACGAAAAGTGGGAATCGATCATCGATGAGATCAAGGAGATCAGCGACAAAGGCCGGCCGGTCCTGGTCGGCACCACCAGCGTCGAAAAGAGCGAAATGCTCTCGCGCCACCTCACGCGCAAGCACGGCATCGAACATGAAGTGCTCAACGCCAAGCAGCACGAGCGCGAGGCGCACATCATCGTTAAGGCTGGGCAGCAGCACGTGAACGCGCACGGGGAAAACGTCGGCAACGTGACGATCGCCACGAACATGGCCGGGCGCGGAACCGACATCAAACTTTCGACCGAAGCGCACGCGTCCGGCGGACTTCATGTGATCGGTACCGAGCGCCACACCGCCCGCCGAATTGATAACCAGCTTCGCGGTCGAGGCGGCCGGCAGGGGGACCCCGGCTCCAGCCGGTTCTATGTCAGTCTGGAAGACGAGCTGATGAAGATGTTCGCCGGCGAGTGGACCATCAAAGTGCTCGGCTGGCTGGGCATGGAAGAGGGCATGGCCATTGAGGACAAGCGCATCACCAAGGGCATCGTCCGAGCCCAGAAGAAAGTCGAGGAGCGCAACTTCCTGGCCCGCAAAAACCTGCTCGACTACGACGAAGTGATGGACTATCAGCGCACCAGCTTTTACGGCATGCGCCAACAGGTGCTCGAAGGCCGCAACGTCGATCAGATCATCTGGAAGATGATCGGCGATTCGATTCGCGATGCCGTCGATAAATACATCGGCCGCGATTACGTCGCCGCGACAGTGAGCGAATGGACGCGGAACAATTTTGAAACCACCGTCGATGCCGAGGAATTCCGCGGCCGAAAGAACATCGAAGACCTGGAGATGTTCATCAAGGATCAGGCCAAGGCCGAAGTAGAAACGACCCTCAACGCCACGCTCGACGAATTCACCGGCGAGGATGCGGAAGATACCGAATCCTGGGATACGCGGGGCCTCTCGAGCTGGGCGATGAGCCGGTTCCAGGTGAATCTGCCGCAGTCGCAGATTCGTAAGATGTCGCGCGATGAGGTGGAGCAGCGGCTGCGCACCGCGGCGATCGAGCAGATCGAGCAGCGGGATGTGAACGCCTTGCTCAAGTTCCTCGAGCTGCTCTATGCCGAGCGCGAGCTTTCGGCCTGGGCCAAGGAAAAATTCGGCGTTGAGATCAAGCCGGATGAAATGGTGATGCAGGTCGGGCGCGATCAGGAGCGCAAGAGCGTCGAAGAAATCGCTGAATTGATCGAGGTTCGCGCACGCGAGGCATACGCCAAGCGCGAGCTGGAGTATCCGGTCGATCATGTGCTGGCTCTGGTCTATGGCCAGACGCCAGAAGGCGAAATGGTTTCCAATCCCTACGCCGCCGATTACCTGCGCGGCTGGGCGAAGGCCAAGTTCGGCGCGGAGATTCCGCTGGAGCATGTCCAGACCACGCCGGTCCGGCGAATTCGCGATGAGCTGCTGGGCTATCAGGAAAAATTCCTGAAAGACGGCCAGCTCGAAAAAGAGATCGACGCACTGCTCAAGGCCAATCCAGATCCCGAGAAGGCGGAGGAAGCTTTCAAAAATCGATTTGGCCCGCTGCTTCGTCCAGAGGAGTTGCAGCATCGCAAGACATCGCTGGCGGATCTGCCGCATGGCGCGGATGAACCCACCCTTCGCGACAAGCTGGTCACCCGCGCGCGACAGGCCCTTCGCCAGGAGCTGACCGATCTGGAGCAGTTCGTGCTGATCCAGATTTTCGATCAGACCTGGAAGGATCATCTGTACGCAATGGACATTCTGCGGGGCGGCGTGGGGTTGGCTGGCTTTGCCGAGCAGGATCCGCGCATCGTCTTCAAGAAGGAAGGGTACGAATACTTCCGCCAGATGATGGAAGGCATCCGCGACAAGGTCACCG
>JANWHF010000108.1 GCA_025450555.1 Tepidisphaeraceae bacterium
ACGCCGTGGCATTCCAGGCATAACCGGTCGCGGCAATTACTTTATTGAGTGATGTGTTGGTCAGGACGAGCGTGGTTTGCGTCAGCGACTGCGAAACATCTTTGCTGAAGGTGAACGTCAAAGAGTGAGGCGGAGCATTGTTGACCAGGCTCACCGCCGTTACCGTCGGCGCGATATCTACTTTGAATGTACTGGTCTGATCGGTACCAGCAAACTGGCCAAAGGCATCGCTGACTTTGCTGTTGCGAATCGTAAAGCTGTAGGTGCCATCCTGAAGCGCGCCATTAGCCAGCACAGGTGTACCGCTGAAGCTGATAACCCACGCCTTCCCGTCGCCGCTGGGATTGGTAACGCTCAGCGTGACGGGTGTGAGAGACCCGCCCGTGCCCACCTGCGACAGGCTCACCATTGTCGAATCAAGCGTCACCTTTTGGCTATAGACGAGCGTGACGCTGGTGATCGGCGTGCGCTGAGCGTTGCCGTCATCAAAGATGGCGCCGGCAAGCGCGGGAGCAGGAGGAAGAATGCGAACGGCTCCGCTCAAAGCCGCCGTTGAATTCCCCGCCGAATTCACGGCGATCAATTGATAATAGTAGGTCTTCCCGACAACCGCTGTCTGATCGGTATAGGTGGTTGCGCTTGCAAGTTGCGGGAAGGTCGCAACATTCGTTGTAAAGCCGCTGTCGTCAGCCCGCTGCAGCAGGAAGCTGGTTTGATCGTTTGCGGGATCGTTCCAGTTCAACACAATTCCGCCGGCGCCCGGTGCCGCGGTGAATGTTGCCGGCTGAGTCGGTACTGTGGCTGCGGCTTGAGTGGTTGCATTGACCAAAACCTGGAATGTCCCAATATTCTGGGCCGGGATCGCATTTCCGGAGGTGTCTTTGATTTGATTAGCCTGCAGGGCAACCACATATGTCCCGTTCGGCAGATTGGTCCAATTGCCGCTCGGCGCCGAGATCTGATAGGTGGCGGTAATGCTTGGACCGTTGGCGGCGCCGGTGCTGATGAGCGTTGCGGGCAAGCTCACGCCGCCGGGACCAAGGACAACCACATTTCCATTGCCCAGCTTTGTCGAGTCAACGGAGACGTTGTCGTTATACGTGATGCTGAACGTCTGCGTCGGAGACGCATTATTCGTCACATTAGGCGCCGGCGCAAGCAGCGCCGTCGGTGCGGTTGTATCGACAGTGAACCCCGCCTGGATATAGGGATTCACCGCAGCCGGCATCAAAATGGGATTCCAGTTCTGTTCGTTGAAGCCGTCGATGAGCGCCAGATAGGCGGCGGTCCCGCCAGTCAGCCCGATGCTGGCCATGTAGCTGTCGATGTTGCGCGTGGGATCGACAAACTGGGTCTGCGACAACGATGCAGTAGGTTCGATCCCCGCGACCCATCCGCCAGTCGGAAGATAGTACTGATTGCCGGCAGAGGTGCTGGGAGAGGCGTACTCAAATAAAGGTTGCGTCGAGGAATTGTAGTAGTAAGTGTTGCCCGACAGGTCCTCATAGCGCGGGTCATAGGTAATGGCTTGATTGACGACGCGGTTGGCGTACATCGAATCGAATCGATTGTTGCTGATCACCACGCCGCTCAGCGCGTCGGCGCCGGTGGTGCCGGGCAGGAATGATTCGCTCACAAACAATCCCCAGCCCCAGTGATAAACGACATTATTGGAGAAGGTGAGCGAGTTAAGCCCGACTTCCTGCTGCGGATTGGATACACCAAGTCCAGGTGAGAGCCAGATGGCGGGATTGACGCTGATAGGGGGGGCGTCGGCAACGATGTTATTGCTGACCACCGTATTACCGCCCGGCTTGAGATTGCCAAGCTCGATGCCCAACCCGCCATTGATGCCGTTCCCGCTGCCGAGCACGACGTTTCCGGTGACCTGCCCGCTGACGCCGCCGGGATGTGTCGTTGCGCCGTTGACCAGACCAAAACTGAAGCCCGCCGCGTCATTGAGGAAAAGATTCCCTTGTACCAGCCCGCCGCCGCGCGCCTGAAGGCCGTGGCTCGCCGCGTCGGCAAAGATGTTGTTGGTGACAACGCAGTTGGTGCAACTGGATTGAATGTAAACGTCGTGGCTGAACGTATTAGCCGTAGCCCCCGGGACCAGCTGACTCCAGCCATCCTGATCGAAGATATTCTGATCCATCGTCAGGCCATTGACGCCCTCGGCATACATTCCCTGTGAATTGCCGTTGGTCGTATAGCAGTCGATGACTTCGTTGCGCCGAAGGGTCACATTGCTGATAGGGCCATACAGCGTTGGCGTAGCCTGTATAACGATGCCTTCGATGAAGTTGCGAAATCGGCAATCTTCAATCAGCAGGCTGTCCAATGTACCAAGGTCGAAAAACCCGTAACTGCCCTGGTTGTTGAAGTTTGGGCTTGTGGGGTCATGCGTGCTGCTGGTGAAGTCGATCCCAATGATGTCCAGATACTGAATTAGGGCGCCGCCACTCATCGCGGTCACCGTTCCTCCGTCGATGACGGGCCGAGGCAGCGTATTGTCTCCATAATAGGAGATGAGCATCGGCTCCTGGGCGGAGCGGCCAGAATTATTGAAGTAGACTGAGGTGCTGAAAGTATCGCCGCGCTTCAGGAGCAGCTCGTCGGGAAAGCCGGTGCGCAACAGCGTCAGGCCCTTGCCGATTGTCTGAAGCGGCGCGGTGGGGGAGAGGCCGCTGTTTGCATCATTGCCGGCGGAGCTGCTGACATAAATCATGCGGGAATCGGCGCTGGGCGTGACGGCGGTCCATCCCTGCGCGTTGATCGTAACCGAGAGATACCTACGCTGTTCGAGTGGCTCGATATGCGAAACTGCCAGACTCAAGGCTCGCCGGACCTTCACGTCCGAACGCCGCGCGCGTCCAACGGTTCGAACCGACCCCGCTTTAAGCCGCTTTGTCTGATCGACCAACTGCTTCACGCTTCCTCCTGACGGCAGCCTCTGGCCGGGAATCGCATTGACCGCCATGGAGCTGGTTTTGCCACGCGGCGGTGCAACTCGATGAATGCCCGGATGCCCGCTTAACGAGATCCGCCTCTTCGCCCGCAATTAAAAGTCAGTGGAGCTAGAACAACCGCGTTGCGTCCGATAACCCAGGTCACTCGGTGGGAGTGTAAAAGGTTTAGACGTCAACGCAGGATCATTCTACCAAACTTCACCAGATTTACTAGTCGGCCGTCGCTTCGGACAGCTTCATTTTTTCTCTTCTTTTTGCATGGACCGCATTTTTGCGCGGATTTCCCGGCGTAAAGAAGACTTAGATTCGCCGGGCAGCTCGCTTTCGGACATTCGCAGGTTGAAGTATTGCAATGCACAAATTGCAACCGCCGACGGGGATGGACCCCAGCCGGCATGCGATGAATGATCCAGGCATACGCCTCGTTCGAACGCGTTGGGCGGATTAAAGACTTCGCACGCCCGGCAGCGAACCATCGCCGTCCGCGCGCCACCAGGTGGAAAAACGCGCGGGTCATGGATACGCCGCGGAACGATCTGCCCGCGAGGATCGGTTGTCGCAACAGTCCGAAACTGCGCCTCAACCCAAGGCTCGCTGGGCGACTGCTTTCGCAGCCGCGCCTTCAACTTCGATTCCTGCGCTACCGACAGCCCCACGGTCCGTGAAGGTCTTACGTCGCAAACTTGCGATGGATCGACCGAAAATAGTCCGCGCATGGCTCCTCCAGGACAATGACAATCCATCAGGCCCCACAGCCGCGAACACCCGCGCGCAGGACCTGCCGCCATTCTCCTAACAAAATGCAAACGACTAGTTCAAGGGCGTATCACGCGCTCGCGCCGCCAAAACTCGACGGCTCACCTTGCCCCGCGCGGCGGGCGGTTCTACGATGCTTTTTTACGGGTTTTGGCCGCTTGGACGCGGCTTTTTCACCCCGACGAGGTGCGCATGAAATCTGTTGCGGCGCCGTGCCTGTTTTTGATCTGTTTTTCGATGGCCCTTGCGTGGCCAATTTGTGAAGTCCATGCTGATTCGCCACCCGCCCAAGCCGCAGTTCAGCCGACGAAGACATCGCTGTTCGATCCGGCCCGTCACATGCACGTCTCAGAGGTCAAGCCGGGCATGACCGGCTACGGGCTCACGGTCTTCAAGGGCACCAAAATCGAAAAGTTCAACGTCGAAGTCGTTTCGGTCCTGAAAAATTTCAATCCTAAATACGATGTGGTGCTCATTCGCTGCAAGGATGAATTCCTTCAGCACACTGGCAGCATTGCCGGGATGAGCGGCTCGCCGATTTATCTGCGTGATCCCTATGGTCACGATCGCATGATCGGAGCCTTCGCCTATGGCTGGCCCATGACCAAAGATCCGATTGCGGGGGTGCAGCCCATCGAATACATGCTGGCGCTGCCTTCTGCGCCGCGCAATCCCGATAACACCGGCCGGCCACCTCGTCCCACGCAAGCCAAAGCGGAAAATCAGGCGGGGGAGCGGGGGACTTGGTCCTTATGGGATGCCGGAGTGCTGCCAATGCAATGGCGGAATGATCGACATTCCTGGGCGGATCTGCTCCAGCCGCCAAAACGACAAAATGATCTTTCGGGTGTTCCGCGCCTCACGCCTCTGGCGACACCGCTGATGATTTCCGGCCTCTCGCCGACCGCGATGTCTCAGCTTTCGCCGGCCTTTAATGCAGTGGGCCTTGTGCCTTTGCAGGCGGGCGTCGGCGGATCGGGAGTCATGGATGGCGCTGCCGCGCCATTGGAGCCGGGATCCGTCCTTGCAGTGCCGTTGCTCACCGGCGATGTCGAGCTCACCGCCATCGGAACGACGACTGAAGTCATCGGCAATCGCGTCTGGGGATTTGGACACCCATTTAATAATGAAGGGCGCGTCAGCCTGCCGATGGGCAGCGGCCAGGTCAACGGGATCATTCCCAATATTCAAACCAGCTTCAAACTCGGCTCCCTGACGCAAATGCGCGGCACCCTCACGACCGATGCTTCGGTGGGTGTCAGCGGAAATGAAGGCCATCTGCCGCCGATGGTGCCCATCGAATTGACTGTTTCACCCGCCGACGGGTCGGAGCCGCGCGTTTACCATTTTCAGGCGGCGCAGCATCCGCGCTTTACCCCGCTCATTGCCGGCGCTGCTTTCTCGGGAGCCTTGGTCGGCAGCAGCGAACTGCCGCAATACAACACCGTCGATTACGATCTCGATCTAACCTTCGTCAACGGCAAGTCAGTTCATTTGGCCAACCGCAGTGCCAATGCATCGGCCGTCGATGTCTTTGGCGACGCGATCGCGGTGATGTCGGCCGCAAGCGACAATCCCTTCGAGCGCGTGCTGCTGAAAAATGTTTCGGGATGGGTGAAAGTCTCGCCGCGGGTTGAAGAGGCGCAGATCCTCGATGTGCATCTGCCCAAGACGCGCTATCGCCCGGGCGAAACGATCAAGGCGTTCGTCACTTATCTGCCATTCCGATCGACACAACAGACGATGCCGGTCGAGTTGGATTTGCCGCGCGATCTGGGGCCGGGCACCTATGAGCTGGTCATCTCCGATGCCCAGCATTATTTCATGCAGGAACAGCAGAC
>JANWHF010000109.1 GCA_025450555.1 Tepidisphaeraceae bacterium
AGATTTGCGTGATCGGCGCGCGGGCGCGCGTTCATCTTCCGCTGGAATCGAGTCTGATCAGCCGAACGCACGCGATCGTCATCAACGACCGCGAGGAAACATATGTTCGCGATCTGGCCAGCACCAACCGCGTTTATCTGAATGGCTCGATCATTCGCGAAGCGCGCTTGAGCAAGGCAGATCTGCTGCGTATCGGGCCGTTTACGTTTTTCTGCCATACCGGTTTTCCGACGACCGCCGACCTGGCGGAGGCCGACGCTGGCGGACCTTCCGAGCGATCCGCGATCATTGTCCAGTCCAGCAAGCAGCGTTACCCCATTCACGGCCGAACGCTTCTGATCGGCCAGCGCGCGGGTTGCGATCTGGTGCTGGACAAGGCGCTGGTTTCGAAGACGCACGCCATCGTCTATCAGCGCGATGGCAAGCGCTTCATCCGCGATCTCAATTCCACAGCCGGCACCTTCGTCAACGAACGCAAAGTGCGCGAGATCGAACTGCGCGCCGGCGACGAAATCCGGATTGGCGTGGCCATCCTGCGATTTGAATCGGAAACGATTAAGGTTCGATCCGACGAAGGAACACAGCTTCGACTGATGGATCGCGACGACGCGGGAAGCATGATGTCGGCGACCGATGCTTCGATCAGCCGAATTCTTTCGACCAGTGCGAGCTTTGGTGGGGCGAGTCTGGGAGGCCAAACGATTGGCACCGCTTCGCTCGGATGTCTCACAATGCCCGGCGGTGTCGATCTACCCGCGATTACAAATGGCTCATCGAACGCGAAGCCGCAGGAATTTGGCTTTTCCAGCGGCGTTGTGCCGTTCATCCGAACGCCGGCCGAAGGCGGCGCTTCGGTCAGTCATCATGGACCTGCTCATCGATCGCATCGCAGCGCTGCGGGTCATCGCGCGGTAAAGCCCACCGCCGCAAATCTTCGCGGTTTGCTGGATAAATTCGCGCCGGCCATCGAGTCGGTGGATAGCGAGCAGATGCCCAGCCCCCATGCGGCGGATGTCCGACCGCCCGCTCACCAGGAGGGCGTGATCATCCCTTCGTTCGATGGGCGATCTTCGTCAAGGTCCAGCATCGGCAACGGGCCGCCCCTGCCTCCCACTGATTTGCGATGCATCGAGATGGCCACCGCCGCCGACCTGTTTTCGACTTCAGGTCCCGCGCCCGGGCCGTCGAATGCAAAGCCGCGGTGCATCGACGATCTGCTGGAAGATGCGTTCCTCAGAGAGTTCGGGCCATAAGTTGGACCGTCGCGTTTGACCGATCGCGCCGTCGACCCAGAGCAAACATTTCGATTCATTCAAAGAGAACGACTCCATGTCCACAGCCAATCGAATCACCGAAGAAGCAACCTCCTCTCGAAGCGCCATCGCCGACCCATTACACACCGAGGCCGTTTCGGCCGATGGAAAGTCTTCCGCGCCGCCGTGGCTCGGCAAGCGCGTCGGCCATTTCAAGCTCATCGGCTTGCTCGGGCAGGGGGCAATGGGGCGCGTCTTCCGTGTGGAAGACACGCTGCTTCGCCGGCATGTCGCGCTGAAGGTACTGCCCAAATCGATCAAGCGCAATGAAAAGGGCATTGCCATTGAACGCCTCATCCATGAAGCGCAAGCCTGCGCGACATTGGATCATCCGAATGTCGTTTCAGTCTATGAAGTCAACGAAGCGGGGGGCGTCTATTACATCGCCATGGAACTGGCCGAGGGTGGCTCGCTGCGCGAACTGGTGAAGGCGGCGGGGCCACTGGAATATCCGCGCGCCTGTCTACTCTGCGCCGATGCGGCTGATGCTTTAGCACACGCTCATTCACTTGGCATTGTCCATCGCGACATAAAGCCAGCGAATTTGATGCTTACGCGATCCGGACGTTGCAAGGTCACCGATTTTGGCCTGGCCCGCGGACTGGAGACTGCTGAATTGAGCAAGCCGATTCCTGAAGCAGTCGGCACGCCTCAGTTCATCGCGCCGGAATTGCTTCGCGGAGAATCGGCTTCACTTCACTCCGACATTTATAGCCTCGGCGCAACGCTCTGGTATCTTTTAACAGGCCGATCGGTGTTTGAGGCAACCAGCACCGCCGATCTGCTCCAAAAGCATCTGGACACGCCGATTCCCGACCTTCGAAACCTTCGCCCCGATTTGCCGGCGTCGCTGGCCAAGGCCATTCAAAAGGCCCTGGCGAAAAAGCAACAGGATCGCTACGAATCGGCGGCGCAGTTTGCCAGGGTTCTGCGCGTCCACACGATTCCGGTGGAATGCAGCGGATCGTTCGCGACTAACAGCGTGCCACTCAATCCGGAAGACACGGCGACGTTTTCCCTGTCACGCACGCGGTCAAGTGCCGTGGCTACCGTAGCCGCGCCAGCGCCGGAAACTCCGCGCATCTCCAAAGGTCGGAGCAACCGCCGGGTCATCATCGGCGCATCGGCTGCCGCCGCAGCCCTTATCATCACTGCCATGGTGCCCGCGATTCAGCGGATGGGACATCACACGCAGATTGCCGGGCAGGGGCCCTCTGTTCCTCAACTCTCCACCCCAGCGCAAAGCGAATCTCAGACACCGCCGCCGGGTTGGGTTCCAATCGACATTGGATCGCCCGCACTTTCGGGCTGGACATCGGTTCGTCAGAACGTCTGGACCATCGGCGGAGCGGGGAATCCCTCGGCGCCCGCGGAGCAATTCCATTTCGTCTCCAGGAGCTTCCTCGGCGACGGCGTTTTCTCAGCCAAGCTCGAGAAATTCGAGTCGGGCTTTGATCATGCTCAGAGTGGCGTGACTCTTCGCGACGGCAGCAGCGCCGCCGGACCCTGCGTTGAGCTTTTGGCTAATGCCGATGGTTCATTGCTGCTTCGCTGGCGCTCGGCCACCGAAAAGCCATTCGAGTCGGTGAAATTGGAAGGTGCTGCCGCGCCGCAATGGCTCAAGCTCGTTAGAACTGACGACACCTTCAGCGGCTATGCTTCCAATGATGGAGTGAACTGGCGACAGATTGGCGATTCAAAGACCATTTCCATGCCGCGCAACGTTCGTGCCGGCTTGCTGATGACTTCGGGTGATGAAAAGAAGGTGGCCACTGTTTCATTCGAGAGCGTCCAGATCAACGACTCGCGCGAGCCGGGGCAGTAAGCCTCAAATACTGGTTTCTGTTGTCGTGACATCTTCGGGCGTGCGGAAATCACGAGTGCCGCGCGGGACTTTGAGCACTTCAAAGTCTATTTCGCTGTTGATCTCCGCGCCCAGCAGCATGACCAGCGCATCCAGATAAAACAGCAGCAACATGATGGCGACGCCGCCCACGGTGCCATAGGTCCGCGCATAGCTTTTGCCACCCATGTGGATGATGTAAAAACGAAAGCTCATCCCCAGCGCAATCCATACGACCACAACGAAAACCGCGCCCGGCGTCACCCACCCAAAATGATGCTGAATCGATGGGCCAAAGTGATAGACCAGGCTCAAGACCGCAAACATCAAAATCACCGAAGCGATCCAGCGCGCTGAATCGAATGCCAGCAGCCACGGCGCGAAGCGCGAGAGATGGCCGTTGCGAATGATCCATCCCTCGGCGATCGTCGCCAGCGGGAGCAGCACAACCACCAGCAGCAAAATGACGGCAACGACGATCGTCAGGCCCAGTGCGATCAGCCGATGCTTCCAGAACGGCCGCCCTTTCTCCAGCTCGTAGCAGCGGTCGAGGGCCGACATGGTATTGGAGATCCCGCCGCTGGCCGACCAGAGCGCCACCAGCAGGCCGATCAGAATCAGCGGATCGGTCTTCTGCGTCAGCACTGTTTCCGCAACGTGGCGAATGTTGTCCCACAGCACATCCGACATCTCCGGCGGCAGCTCGCGCAGCAGATCATGAATCTGCGCCATCGCTCCGCCCGTGAACCTCGCAGGCAGATGGGGGATCAATGCGATCAGGAAAATGAAAAACGGGAAAATGGCAAAAAGCCAGGAATAGGCCAGGGCCGCGGCCCAGGTGAACAAATTGTCTTTGGTGAACTCGGCCCATACCCGCCGACAAAATGAAATGAGCCCAACCGACCTGAAAACTGCGGGAACATCGCGAAGACGAGCCATCTTGAGCCAAGCCCTCAAACCGTGAAATGCATCGATTTGCCACTACAGCATCAACTGCATGTAAACCACATCGAGCCAGCTATCGAACTTTCGTCCAACTTGTCGCAGGTGGGCGACTTTCTCAAAACCAAGCCTCTCATGCAGCCGAACGCTGGCCTCCTGCTCGGCGGAGATCACCGCCATGATGCTATGAAACCCGGCTTTGCGCGTGCGTTCGATCAGGTCAATCATGAGCATCTTTCCGATGCCGCGCCCCAAAAGATCGTGCCGAACATAGACCGCATTTTCGACGGTGGGGCGATATGCTTCGCGCGGGCGAAACATGGAGACCGACGCCCATCCCACCACCTGCCCGCCATCTTCAGCAATTGTGACCGGATACTGCGTTCCATGATTCTTGAGCCATTCCAGTCGCGCGGCATCGGTCTCGGCTTCGGTCTGATAGGTGCAGGTGGAGTTTGCAACGTAATAATTGTAAATGGAATTAATCGCCGACACGTCGGCTTCGGTTGCCGGGCGAATCCGAATGCAAGGGTTCGCGTCACCCACGCGGAAATCCTTCCCGCGTGAATTGGCCATTCTCGCTGATGCGGATGCCGTCGACCTCGATGAATCCGCCTTTACGTAGATCCACCACCATGTCCCAATGCAGGCCCGATTGGTTGGTGTTCCCCGTTTCCGGATAACCGGCTCCGACCGCAAAATGCACGGTGCCGCCGATCTTCTCGTCGAAAAGCGTATTGCGCGTGTATTGGCGGATGTGATAGTTGGTGCCGATCGCGCATTCGCCCAGAAATCGGCTGCCCGCGTCGGTATCGAGCATCGAGATCAAAAACGCCTCGCCTTTGGAAGCGGATGCATCGACCACTTTGCCATCCTTGAATGTCAGGCGCACATCCTGCACCTCGCGACCGTGATGCACCGCGGGAAAGCTGAAACAGATGACCCCATTGACGCTGTCCAGCACCGGACCGGTGAAGACTTCACCGTCCGGGAAATTCTCGTGGCCATCGCAGTTGATCCATCGCCGGCCCGCGACGCTCATGCGCACATCGGTGCCGTTGTCGGCCTTCACGTGATAATCGCTCTTGCCATTGAGCAGGTCGGTCAATCGCTGCTGCCCTTCGCTCATCTTCTTCCAGCCGGTCAAAGGATTGTCCAAATCCAGCAGACCCGCGCCGAAGACAAAACTCTCGTACTCCGCCAGGCTCATCTCCGCATCCTGTGCCGACGCCTGCGTCGGAAATTGCGTGCCGCACCATCGCAGTTTTTTGTCGGCAGCGCGCTTCAGGAAGATTTCCATGATCGGCTTCCGCGCCGCCTGGCTCATGCCAACGCGCTTGGGATCCACATTCGTCAGCGATCGCGTGTTCTCGTCCGCCCAAATACCGATCGAGCAGTCGATCTTTTCGATCTCGAAGAGATTGATCGGATTGAGAAATTTAAGCTGCTCTTCGCTGGCGATTTTCAGGAAATTCTCCTGCGCCTCCTCCGGCGCCATCCGCAGGAACGGATGTCCGCCGGCCTCAAGCACTTTCCGATAAATCGCCATCACCAGCGGAAGCGAAACGGGCGCGCCGGTGATGCGAACGAGCTGGCCCTTTTTCACGCCGACGCTGTAATTCACCAGCACGTCGGCCAGTTTTTCCAATCGTGGATCGCGCATGGAGGGGGATAATAACGTCCGGCACTGAGAATTGTCACTCGACCCCGGAATCGCCCCTGTCGGATATGGATCGTCCCCTTATACTTTGCCGATGATGGAGTTGAGCGGTGTTGTCAGCCCGGTTTAGCCGCGACGCGGTAGCGGGGCGCTTCTCCGAGCACTGCGGATAAACGCTCCGCTATCGCGTCGCGGCTAAACCGGGTGGACGACAGCTCGCCGCGAAATTGCAGTAACTCATGACGACCTCGAGCTTATCCCCGACTCAAACCGCGTCGCGCACGCTCGATTACGCCGCACCCGGCGCTTGCGTGGGCGATGCGCGGCGCATCAAGGGACTCGATGTTTTACGCGGCATCGCTGCGGCATCCGTCGTCGTCTATCACTACACCAGCAATTACGATCGCGTCTATCACCACACCAGCCCGCCGGCTTTCAGCTTCCATTACGGCGCGCTCGGGGTGCAGCTTTTCTTTCTCATCAGCGGCTTCGTCATCTTCATGACGCTCGAGCGCACGCGCCACTCGGTTGATTTTGTCCGCTCGCGCTTCTCGCGCCTTTTTCCCGCTTATTGGGCGGCCGTGTTGCTTACGTTCGTCATTTTACATCTGGCGCATCTGCCCGGTCGAACGCCTTCCGTTGGCCGGGCGGTCGCGAATCTTTCGATGATCCAGGGGCTGTTCGACATCGGCCCCGTCGATGGCGTCTACTGGACGCTTCAAGTTGAACTTTGCTTCTACACGATCATGCTGCTGCTCTTTGCCTCGCGACAGCTCAAATATGCCGAAGGCTGGCTGCTGGGTCTTGTCGGACTGCGCCTCGCGCAGATTTATCTGCATCTGATCCCCGGCAATTCGCATTTCCTGGAAACCCACGCTCACATCGCCCGCGCGGCAAACGTTATTCAACAGGTCTTCATTCTCGAATTCGCCTACGCATTCCTGATGGGCATCGCCCTCTACAAAATCTGGCGCAATGGCCATCGCCCCGCTTATCTCGCGCTCCTGGCGATCTGTCTGTTGTACACCTATTTCTATGGCCCGCTGGATGATTTTCTCTTCACCCTCGGCTTCGTCGCGCTGATTTACGCCGGCTCGCAGGGTTACCTTCGCTTCCTCGAATTCGGTCCGCTGCTTTTCCTGGGAGCAATCTCCTACACGCTCTACCTGACGCATCAAAACATCGGCTACGTCATCATCCGCTGGGCCGAGCAGCGGCACTGGAACACGAACCTCGCTATCGGCGCTGCGATGATCGTCGCACTTGCAATCGCGTCTTTCCTCACGTTCGCCGTCGAACGCCCCGCGCTTCGGCTGCTCCGCGGAAAACGTCCCACCCGCGACGTCGCAAAAGCCCCTTGATGAATCGCACCCATTTGACGCGCGGCACCCCGGCGCATATCGTTCCGCCTCCTAGGCAGCGCCTCGCATTTGCCTCGATTTTCGATGGCCCCGTCGTCTAGAGGCCTAGGACACGGCCCTTTCACGGCCGCGACACGGGTTCGAATCCCGTCGGGGTCATCCCTTTTAAAATCCACTCGCTGGCACGAAAAGGCTCGGAAGTACCGGGCCTTTTTGTATTGGGGCGCGTCGCGAGGCACCCCCCCCCGTCGAATCCATACCGGCGAAATGTTTAATGATCGCCAGCGACTATCGCTCATGAAAATCCAAGATGTACTGAAATTCGGAATTCACCCTCGGAGTCTCTATGGATCACTTTCTCATGGCGACAGTTCTGGCACTGGTGGTTACTGCCGCATCTGCACATTGCGCTGCGACCGAACAGGTCGCTGCCAGCGGCACTTCGTTCGCAGCTAAAGAGCTGACCGTCGCCCAGACGCAGGCCGATTTCGATTTGATGCGCCACGCGCTCGAAGAGGCGCATCCCGGCCTCTATCGATATTCCACAAAGTCCGAGATGGATCACCTCTTTGACGCGCAGCGAGCGAAGCTCTCGCGACCGATGTCCAAGACGCAGTTCGAAGTCGTCGTGGCCAAAACGCTGGCATGCATCCGGTGCGGCCATACGCGGATGCACTGGGATCCCGAAATGGAGACTGCGATTCGCAACGGCCACTCGTTTCCGCTCCGTGTGATGTTCGAAGGCAAGCGCCTCATGGTGCTTCTCAATCAGACATCAAATGATCGAACGATCCGCCCCGGGATGGAACTGATCTCAATCAACGGACGCGCTGTTTCTGACCTCATCAAACAATTCTGGCCGGTCACATATGCCGACGGCGACATCGAGACGGCCAAGCGCCACGATATCGCGCAGGACTTTGCAAAAGATTACTGGTGGCTGGTTGGACAGCCGGGCGATTTCACAATCGCTGCGAAGGATCCGGAGTCGGGCCAGATCATCACCGCGGAGTTAAGGGGCGTGACGGAAGCCCAGCGAAAGGCGAATCATAATCCGGTCAATGATGCCATGGTGGCGGGCCTGGTGAAGGTCAGGGGCGACTCATACGAGAAGCTTTCGCTGCGCTTTCTGAACGACACCGATACCGCGGAAATCCGCGTCCCCTTGTTCATTGGCGACGATTACCCGCGCTTTATCGAGCAATCCTTTCGCACCCTGCACGAAAAGGGCGCCAAAACCCTCATCATGGATCTGCGCAACAACGGCGGCGGCGAGGACAGCTACGGCATCATGCTGGTTTCTTGCCTGACGGACAAGCCGTTCCATTATGCGGATCATGCCACGATCAAGACGATTAACTGGTCGTTCCAGGATCACTGGGATGCCAAGCCGCTCAGCGCAGAACAACTCGCGCACCTCCGCGAAAGCCTCATGCCCAATCCCGCCGGCGGATATTTCGTGACTGAGAAATTGCAGGACAGCCTCGGCCAAAAGCAGCCGGCCCAGTTTCCGTTTCATGGGAAAGTATTCATTCTGATCGATGGCGCTACTTTCTCGACCGCGGCCGATTTCTGTGCCGTCGCCCATCATCTGAAGCTCGCGACCTTCATCGGCGAAGAGACGGCCGGCGCCTATTGCGGCAACAATTCGTCCACCGAACCCACCGTCACCCTGCCCAACTCAAAAGTTCGCTTCGGGCTTCCGCTGTGCTCCTCCTGGAACGCGGTCGGAGATGAAGGTAATCGTCGTGGAACAAATCCCGATTATGTCGCCCTGACCAGAACGGCCGATCTTATGCGCGGCATCGATACGCAACTGGAGCTGGCGTTGAAGCTCGTGCAGAGCTCCAAGTCTCGCCCGGCTAAGGTGCCATCCGCTGGTCAGAACTGAGTGAAATTGAGTTGTCCCGCAAACGCCAACCGGATTCCCAGTTATACGAATTCCGCGGTGCGCGCTCCAGACGTGCATCTGCTGATGTCGTCTACAATACTTCAAATTAGCGCAAAGGCATTTGCGAAGCCGATTTTTGCTGGGATAATTGAAGAGTCGAGGAAACCCACTGAACAATCCGAAGGGGAGGACTGTGGAGAGACGATAATACCCAACAGGCCGTCGTGGGCAACCGCGTTCCCGGAGTCTGTGCTTTGACTGTTGCCGCCCGATTATCCCGACCCGTTCTCGTTGCCCCAGCTGCGCTGGCGGTGGCTCGGCGCGTCGAATGGGTGAACTACGCCAAGGGGCTGGGAATCATTTTGGTGGTGGTGGGGCACGCGTGGCGCGGGCTTGCGACATTAGCGACGCCGGGTCAGGCGCACGTGATGTCGGTGGTGGACACGGCCATCTACCAGTTCCACATGCCGCTGTTCTTTGTGCTTTCGGGTCTGTTCGTGGCTCATTCGGCGCAGCGGCCGCTGGGGAAGTTTGTTCTTCAAAAACTCAGGACGATTGCCTATCCGTACGTGCTCTGGACGCTCATCCAGACGGCCATCGCGTCGGAAGCCGGGGCGGCCGCTCACCATAAGATTTCGTTTCTGGCAGTCCTCAAGCATCTTCCGTATCAGCCTGTCGGTCAGTTCTGGTTCCTGTACGTGCTGCTGATGTGCATGCTGGCCTTTGGTCTCCTGTCCAAAGCGCGGCTGGGGAACATTCCGATTCTAATTGTTGCGATCGTCCTATATGTGGCGCGGCGGCTGGTGCATGGAATGGAGTGGGGGCCGCTATATCAGTTCAGCGCCGATTTCGTTTACTTCGCCGCCGGTGCTGTATTGGCCCCCATGGTTCTGGCGGGCATCACGAAGATCGATTGGCCGCTGTTGCTGATCCCGTCACTGGCGATGTTTGCGATCATCGCCATTCTCGCGGCCCGGTCGCCGGGGGTGGTTCGAATGAATGACGTCACTGTGACCGCAGCCATGGGGATCATCGCTACCGCAGGAATTGCAGTGGTGCTGACAAAAACGCCGGGCACGGGAATCTTTTCAATTCTGGGCGAAGCGTCTCTGGCAATCTATGTCGCCCATATCGTGTTCACCGCCGCAGCGCGGACGGTGCTGCTCAAGCTTCACGTCACGGATTTGCCGTACCAGCTTTTGGTCGGCACGCTTGCAGGGTTGGGAGCGCCTCTGCTGCTGTTTTATATGAGTCGGCGGATGAGATTTCAGTATCTCTTCACGTTGTGAGTATTGAAGACCTATTGCGCGCGAAGCCGGCAAGCGGAAAAACGGGAGAGAACTTTAAACGTCACCACGTTCATCTCCTTCCGCCGCTTGCCGGATTCGCGCCTAAGATTTCCCCGATCCCCCAGCTTCAATTATTTCGAACCCCCGGTCCGACCCATCCGCAGATCACATCGATTTCACGAACGGTTTGAGTCCCGGCGCGACATCGGGCAGTTCCTTCATTACCAGATCCGCCATCGCTCGCGCGCCCTTCTCGTTGAAATGCGTGTGATCTCCCTCCCTGTTGGCCAGCTCCGCACTCTTCTTGGGCCCCCATTTCTCCGCCAGCGCCTTGCTCGACGTATACAGATCAATCACCGGCGCCTTTTTCTCGCGGCCAACTTCCTTCATCGCATTGACGTAGGGCAGCAAATTCCCTGACCCGGTCGGCTCGGCGATCTTGCCCTGAGCGTCGAAATTCCTGCGAACCATTGGCGTCACCAAGACCGGCGTCGCACCGACTGCGCGCGACTCATCAACATAGCGTCGCAGGTAATCCTTATAATCGCCCGACGCGTCTGTGGCCTCGGCATGGCCGGGGCCGTGCGAGTCGTTGTGGCCGAACTGAATCAACACATAATCCGGTTTCTCCTCCAGCGCTTTCTTCCAGCGCCCTTCCCGAATGAACGTTTTGGCGCTGCGCCCCGACGCTGCGAGATTGATGACCCGCACCGTCCCGTCCTTAAACCGCTCCGCAATGAATTGCCCCCAGCCTCGATTGGGGCTGGTTTGCGGGTAGTTGCAGACGGTGGAGTCGCCAACGATCACGACGCGCAGCGGCCGGGTCGAACGCGTGGTTGGCTCATCTTGCGCTGACACCTGCGCGGAGAAGGCCAGCGAGAGAATCGCAAGGAGACACAGGAGGCCGTGGTATTTCATGATTTAAGCTCAAAACGGATGGTTGAGTCGGAAGACCATTGTTGTATTGGCGAAGATCGTGGCACCGGGCATTTTTGGCATCGTATCCGCCTCGCGCGGTCAATTCGCCACAATTCCATCCGATTTGGAGGATC
>JANWHF010000110.1 GCA_025450555.1 Tepidisphaeraceae bacterium
GGCGGGCGGGGTTTGCGGCCGGTGTGGGTGCTGAAGCTTTGCAGATAAGAGATCCACATCATGGATAATCCATGCGCGTAGGCGCCCTGGATCAGCAGATCCATGTAATGCTGCGTCGGCGGAACGTGATAGCGGTCGGCGTTGACGCCTTGATAGGTGATGGCGTTCACCGGCTCGCCTTTTCCAAGGGGGGAGATGCGAACCTCGATTCGCTTATAGACGCCGAATTCGCGACCGGCGGAATCGAACTTTCGGCCGACCTTCTGGTCGAGGATGGCGATCTCGGCTTCGGTGAAATTGAAGAGCACGCCCATCACATATTTGCCGGGGTCGTAGACGATGTCGGCGGTGCCGCCGCCCCAATATTCGTTATAGATGGGAAACCCGAGGCGATAATTATCCAGAACGGCAGGCTTGCCGCCCTTGAGCGCCGGTGGCCGATGCCCGAAATGACGACACCATTCGGAAACCGCCCGGGCGTTGAGATTCGATCCATATGCGAAATACCACATGCGCGCAACGCCTGGATATTGTGGTCAAATCGCAACGAAACGCAAAGGCGCGGGGAGATTGCGATCAGATGGGGAGGATTTCAGTTCATGCTCGGCTTAGCGGAGCTGACTGCGACGGGTTCGAGGGCGGGGCGATTGGTTTCGAAGGCTTCGATGATTCTTCGCACGCGCGAGAGCACATCGCATTCGGACAAAAGCGATTGCTGCAGGCGGACATCTTCCAGGAATTTGAAGGCAACTAAATCGGCGATGTCGGCGGTGGGAAGTGGCGTGCTCAGAAGCTCGCGAAATTGCCGGCCGATGACGGTGGCCAGCAGCGTGCCATCCTCGAAGATGGAAATCAGCCGGCGGCGCTCTTCGGCCAGTTCGGCTGTCGGCGCGGGGCGCTCTTCCAGTCGCGAGAGTTCGGCGAGACGATAAGGGGTTTCTTGCTGAAGTTCGCGGCCGAGACGAGCCCGGCAGACGCCTTGAAGCAGCAGATTGTATTTTCCGTCGTGAAGTCTTTCATGGGTGAGAATCGTGCCGACGCAGACGATTGGATCGAGGGCGGGACGCTGGTAGTAATCCTTTTCCCAGCCGGGCTTGAGCAGCGCCATTGCGATGAGCCGGCGCCCTCGCAGCGCATCAGCCATCATCTGCTTGTAGCGTTCCTCGAAGATATGCAGCGGCAGCACCGCGCGCGGGAACAGGACCACATTGGGCAGCGGAAAAAGCGGAACCGCTGATAAATCTTCGATCGAATGCGCCGCATGGGCCATATAGGACATTGTAAGCCGACTGAATGGAAATTGTTCGCGAAAATTCGCGCAAAAATAGCCGGACGAGGTTTCCAACAGCTCGTCCGGCTTTGATCCAAATCAAATGTGATGTTTGACCCGAGGCAGCTTAGTAGCCGCGCAGCTCGCGCTCGGCACGATACCAGTTGTCATCCTGGCTGCCGCCCTTGCCTGATTGCCAGATTTCATAGGCCTTGCGGGAAATCTGCTCCTGCGAGGGCGCAGGGCGCTTGCCTGAAGACATTGAAGGCGCGCTGGCGCGCGGAGGAAGGGCCGTGTTACGTACGGGCGTGCTGACGACGCCCTGAGGAATTTCAGCGGCTTTCTGTGATTTACGAACTGCCATGGCAGTACTCCTTTACTCAGTCGAGAAACCTGGAACGCGATGTTGACCCGCAATCGCAGCATCTCCATAGCCCGCGCGAGTCACCTGTCTGAACGCTATATCGTCCAGACATGTTCTCTTACCACAAGTTTTATTGGACTCAATTCGCGCGAGTTGTCCAGTCTGTGGCGCGAAAATTCTGCAAAAACACCGTTTTTCTCAGGCCCCGATGCGGATTGAAGTTCCCCTGTATCCAGCACCGTCAATCCAGATTGACCCGCTGCCGCACCCTTTTGGCCCAATGTCCACAATCCTGTCCAAATGCCACTAAACTTTTGAAGCAGGCAGATCGTACAATTGAGGTGGAGAGAATGAATGGCGTGGACGGAGTTAAGTGATGTCCGCTGCTATTACGAGCTTCTTGGAGACGGCGAGCCGCTGCTGCTGATACCCGGCCTCGCAACGACCTGCCGCCTCTGGGATCCCGCAACACCCCTGCTATCGGAGCATTTTTGCTGCATCGGCTTCGATAATCGCGGCATCGGGCGCTCCGTTGCCCGTCGACACCCGCACACGCTGCGCGACTATTCGACCGACATCGTCGAGCTTCTGGATGCATTGCAGCTCGATCGTGCGCACGTCTTGGGCGTGTCGTTGGGCGGCATCATCGCGCAGCGATTTGCAATCGATTATCCGGAGCGCGTGAACAACCTGATCCTGATTTCATGCAGCCATTTCTTCACGCCTTACCTGAGGCAGATGTCGCTGCTATTGGCCCACGGATTGCGACATTTCAATGCGGAAACGTTTTCGCGAATGATGGAATTGCTGGCGACTTCTCCGGAATTTCATGACGCTCACCCAGAGCTGTTCGAGCGGCGGATTGCCGACAAATGCGCGCGTAAAATAGATCGACGCGCGGTCGGTGCGCAGCTCCGCTGTCTGGCGCGCAGCGAATTTGTCCCGGAGGAATACCGCATTACTGCACCGACACTGGTGCTGGCCGGCGAATATGATCCGATTATTCCGGGCTGC
Organism: Tepidisphaeraceae bacterium; assembly: GCA_025450555.1. Lineage (GTDB taxonomy): Bacteria > Planctomycetota > Phycisphaerae > Tepidisphaerales > Tepidisphaeraceae > JANWHF01. The sequence goes on from JANWHF010000110.1 coordinate 2,649, forward strand.
TATGCCCGAAAAATGGCGGACATGATCGCTGGCAGCACCTTCAGGCTGATCGAAGGCGCGGGCCACAACCCGCTGGTGGACGAGCCGGAGCGCATCGTGCCGATCATCGAGCGCTTCGTGCATCGCAATGGATTGAGCAGAAATGCCAGAGCAAAGGAGATCGCGCCGGGAACGGAGGCGTCCGCCTGGGGAGGTGTGCAGAGCTGACAGGCGAGGCCCTTATGATTCATCCCATCGTGACGGTCCGGCAATGGTGGAGCGGCGGCGAGAAATCACCGCCACCCGGAGCCGGTTCCGTTTCGCAGCAGATCGGCGTTGAAGCTGCCCGCCATCCCGCGGAGCCGCCGTGGATCAAGCATTTCCGCCAGGCCCGGATTCCCCGCTCGCTTGTTTATCCTTCCTGCACACTCGGTCGAATTCTCGATCAAACCGCCGACCGCTTCGGCGATTCTCCCGCCCTCATCTATAACGACCGTCAATGGACTTATCAGGAATTTCTCGCCTCGGCCAATCGCATGGCCGGCGGCTTGGCCGCGATGGGCGTGCGACATGGCGATCGTGTCGTGCTGGCGCTGCCGAACTGTCCTGAATATGCCATCAGCTTTTTTGCGATTCAAAAGCTGGGCGCGGTGGTGGTCAATGTCGGGCCATTGATGGGGCGCGATGATCTTCGGCAGGTGTTGTCGATGACCACGCCCAAAGTGGCCATCGGGTTGGATCTGCTGGCCCCCGCGCTTCACGAAGCCGCGACGCATTCGACGGTGCGCCATTTCATATGGGTTTCACTCCAGTGCTATCAGCCGATGCTCAAGCGGCTGGGGTACCACTGGAAACTCTGGCACAACCGCGATGGTCATGAAGATGCCGCCGAAAACCTTCACCTAGCCGAGCTTCTGGCCGAAGCACCAGCGCGGCCGCCGACGGTAATCGGAAGCGCGGATTCGCTGGCGGTGCTGCAACCGACGGGCGGAACGACCGGCTCGCTCAAATTGGCGATGCTCACGCATCGCAGCCTGCTGGCCAATGCGACACAGGTGAGTGCCTGGATGGGCGCGCGCATTGGACAGGAGCGGACATTGGCCGTGCTCCCCATGTTCCACGTTTATGGCCTGACGCTTTGTCTGACCACGCCGGTCTTTACCGCCGGGTCCGTCGTCCTCATGACTCGCTTCAACGCGCGCGACATGCTCGATCTGCTGCGTCGACACCACCCCACCGCCTGCCCGATCGTGCCGGCGATCTGCAATGCCATCAGCGATCTGCTGGAAAAAGAGCAGCCGATCAATGGCGATCGGCAATCGATCATCGAAGGGCTGCGATTGTGCATCAGCGGGGCAGCTCCCTTGCCTCGGCCGACCGCGGAGCGATTCGAGCGACTGACCGGCGCGAAGGTCATTGAAGGATACGGGCTGACCGAAGCGTCGCCGGTGACGCATGCATGTCTCCCCGATCTGGTTCGGGCGGGGTCGATCGGGCTTCCGCTTCCGGACACGCACGTGCGCGTGGTGGACTTCGACGATCCGACGCGCGAGATGCCGATCGGTGAGCCGGGTGAGTTGCTGATTAATGGGCCGCAGGTGATGACGGGCTATTACGCAAATCCCGAGCAGACGAGCAAGGTATTGGTCAAAGATGCAGCGGGGAAAACCTGGCTGCGCACGGGCGACATCGTGCGGATGGACAGCGACGGGTTTTTCTATGTGCTGGATCGCAAGAAGGACATGATCATCCGGTCGGGGATGAAGGTGTATCCCGGTCGGGTCGAGCATGTGTTGAGCCAACATGCGGATGTCAAAGAGGTGGCGGTGATCGGGCGGCCGGATGCGGTGCATACGGAACTGCCGGTGGCGGTGATCGCGCCCCAACCGGCGAAAGAGGAGCAGAAGAGAATTGCCGAGGAGCTGCGGGCGCTGTGTCGCGAGCATCTGGCTCCGTACGAGGTGCCGGTGAGGTTTGAGTTCATGGATCAGCTTCCGCGCTCGGCGATTGGGAAGCTGCTGCGGCGCGAATTGCGGGAGTCGTCGATGCCCGGCGAATCAATTGAAGTGCCGTCGGTCGAGGAGGCGGAGGAAACAATCCCAGATCGCCCTTCGCGAATGAGTGTGAGCAAGACGCTCGGGCATGAAGCGGCCGCGGGGCATGATTCGGAATGGCGATCGGGTAATGGGCATGATGCTCGACCTAAGAATGGCGCGCGCAACGGCGGGCAAGCCCGCCCGCTAAACGGGGCGGACCGGAGCGAGTCGTTGCCTGATTCTGACGGGCAGGATCGCGGCGAATGACAGGAGTATTGCGATGGTAGCATGGAACACCAATTCGACCTCCAGGATCGCGATCCTGGCCGGCGCGCGCACGCCGATGGCCAAGGCGGGCACCGCGCTACGCGAGGTGCATGCGTCAGAGTTGGCGCGGGTGGCGATGCAGGAAGCACTCTATCGGGCCAATTGCCCGGCCGAGGCGTTGGATGAAGTGATCCTGGGCAATGTCGTGATGCCTGCCGACGCGGCGAACCTGGCGCGCGTGTCAGCCATCTGGGCCGGGGTTCCGCGCGAGGTGCCGGGCATCACGCTTCAGCGAAACTGCGCTTCGGGCATGGAAGCGGTTTCGGAAGCGGCCCTGCGCATCCGCGGCGGGCTGGGGCATCTCATGCTGGCCGGCGGCGCGGAATCGATGAGCAATGTGCCGCTGCTGTTTCCGCAGGAATCGATGGTGCCCATGAGCAAAATGGCCCGAGCTAAAGGAGTTTTTCAAAAGGCCAGTGCCGTCGCAACGCTTCGCCCGCGCCATTTCAAGCCCATCGCAGCTCTGGAACTGGGTTTGAGCGATCCCACCTGCGGCATGATCATGGGCAAAACCGCCGAGGTGCTGGTGCAGGAATTTGGCATCTCGCGAAAGGAGCAGGATGAATTTGCATTGCAGAGCCATCAAAAGGCGGTGGCCGCGATAAAGAGCGGCCGGTTCGATGAAGAGATTGTGCCGGTCTACGCAGGACGGAAATTCGATCCGGTCACGCAGGACAATGGCCCGCGCGAGAATCAGACCCTGGAGGCCCTCGCGAAGCTCAAGCCGATTTTCGATCGCAAGGACGGCAGTGTGACCGTCGGCAACTCCTGCCAGGTGACAGACGGCGCGGCAGCGCTGCTCGTGGCCGATGGCGATTGGGCCAATGCCCATGGCGCGACGCCCCTGGGCTACGTGCGTGCTTACGCGTACGCGGGCCTCGATCCGAGCCGCATGGGTCTGGGTCCCGTCTTCGCGATCGATCAGCTTCTCAAGCAGACAGGTCTTGAGATAAACGACATTCCTCTTTTTGAAATCAACGAAGCCTTTGCCGGGCAGGTGCTGGCTTGCCTGAAGGCGATGGCATCGGACGACTATTGCCAGAAGCACCTGGGGCGCAGCAAGGCGATCGGCGAGATCGATCCGCAAATGCTCAACGTCAACGGCGGCGCGATCGCCCTCGGCCATCCGGTGGGCGCGACCGGCACGCGGCTCGTCCTCACCTTGCTCCTGGAAATGCGGCGGCGCAATCTCGAGCGCGGCGTGGCGGCGCTGTGCGTCGGGGGCGGCCAGGGGGCGGCGATTCTGCTTGAACGGAGTTAAACCATGCCGATGGCCAATTCATCTTCAACCGATCGTGCGATGCAAACCATTCGCGTCGCCATCGACAGCGAGGGCATCGCCACGATCTGGCTCGATCAGCCGGGCAAGGCGGTGAATACCCTGACGCCGTTGATGCTGGAAGAGTTGCTCGCGGCGGTTACGAGCCTTGAAGCGAGCCGCCCTTCCGGCCTCATTTTCGCATCGCCTAAGGCGCGGTCGTTTGTGGCCGGCGCGGACCTATTTGAAATTCGCAAGATGAATCGCGAGCAGGTCGAGGCGTTTCTCGCGACCGGACAAAAACTTTTCGATCGGATCGCGCACCTGCCGTTTCCCACGGTTGCCGCCATCAACGGTGATTGCCTGGGCGGCGGATTGGAATTGGCGCTGGCCTGCCGATATCGAGTCGCATCGGACGAAGGCTCGATCAACATCGGGCTGCCGGAAGTGAAACTTGGCATTCTTCCCGGTTGGGGCGGTACGGTTCGACTGCCACGATTGATCGGATTGGCCAGCGCGCTGCCGATGCTTCTTGCGGGAAAGACGATGCCGCCGAAGAAAGCCCGCAAGGCGGGGATTGTGGATGATGTGGTCCGTCCCGAGGCGCTGCAGTCGGCAGCCAAGCGATGGGCGCGGGGCGATCAGCCGATTCACAAGCCTTCTTTTGCCCAGCGATCGGCGGCGCGATTTTCTTACCTGCGCGATCGCATCTTTGCCGCGGCCAAATCACAGACCGATGCACAATCATTCGGCAATTATCCCGCCCCGCTTCGGCTGATTGAAGTCGTTCGCACCGGCTATGAGCGAGGCGAGGCTGCGGGGTTTGAAGCCGAGCGAACCGCGCTGGGCGAATTGCGCGATACGCCGGCCGCGCAAAATCTCATTCGGCTATTCTTCCTGCGGCAAGGTGCAAAGAAGAGCCTCACGCAGCGCATTTCCGCCAAGCCGAGGGAAGTGAAACATGCGGCAGTCCTGGGCGGCGGCACGATGGGCGCGGGCATCATTCATGGGCTGATCCGAGCGGGAGTTTCCGTTCGGCTGATCGAAGTGAATCCCGCCGCCGTTTCCGGTGCACTGTCGCGCATCCGCAAGCTGCTGGGTGACGATGTTGCCAGCGGGAAGCTCTCCGCGCTGGATGCGCGGCATGCCTTCAATCGCGTCGCCCCCACCACCGCATGGACCGGCCTGGAGCTGATGGACCTGGTCATCGAGGCGGTGGTCGAAAAGATGGAGGTCAAGCGCGACGTCTTCGCGAAACTCGACAA
>JANWHF010000111.1 GCA_025450555.1 Tepidisphaeraceae bacterium
ACAGCCACGCCCCAGAACAGCGACATGACCGCGATGGAATGCGATTGATGATTTTTGCGGGAAAGAGCCGTGAAAACCGGGAAGAACGCCAGGATGCACGCACCCAGCACGATCGCGAACGCCATCACAATGACAGTCAGCGAGGTGTTGGAATCTCCCGCCGCTTGGGCATAAGCCAGTACAAAGCGCATGATCGGAAGTATATCGCTCGCGAGGGCTCAGCCGGAGGATTGGCGTTAGATCGATCGATTATGGATTGCCCCGTGGTCGAAGAAGGGCAAAAATAAGCTATCAAAATGAAACCCGAGCTATCATGGTTAATCGGATTGCAGATTGCCGCCGTAGAGAAAAAAGACTTCACATGGTTCTTCCGATTTGGCGACTCAAGCATTATCGCGACAGAAGCCTTTTGGCGTTTCGTCACTGATCGCGTTATTGTCACATCTGAAGACGATGGACAAATGTTCGGACTCAAATCGCCCGTTAACGCCACAGCGGTCGTCAAAGAGAGAATTGACAAAAGCCACGTGGAGCGATTCACCCTTGACGAGCGTACGGGCGATCTGTCGCTCGAATTCACAGCTGGCGGAATGCTACAGTTTCTTACGAATTCAAGCGGCTACGAAGGATGGAGAATCGAGCATGGTGATCAATCCATTATTTGTCTTGGCGGAGGTGCATTAGCCATCTTCGGGCGCACATGAAATCGGGGGCATAGTCTCGCCCATAAACTCGGGCGGCTTTCGCAGGAATTAAACAACCACCGGCTTAGGCCGAGTTCAATTCCAGATGATCAGCCCCGGCTCAAAAGGCGTCGCCAGATCGACCGTCCCTGGCAGCACGCGAATGGCGAAGCCATGGCGGCCGCTGCTCCGGCAATCGATCTTGCCGACAAACAGATGCCGATCGGGAGCCAGTCCCTTGGAATGCTGCATCGCCAGCGCCTGCGGCTCCTCGATCTCGCCGCGGGCGTTTACCGGACCGGCATAAAGCTGAACCGTCACGTCCTTGGGATCGAGGCCCGGCAGATCGACCAGCGCCTCAACCTGCATCGCCTGGCCCACCTTGAAGTGGCCATTGCCGCTGGTGTGCACGCCGACGATACGGATGCCGCCCCAGCGATCGCGAAGCTGGATTTTGGAATGGGCCAGCTCGATCGCGCGTTTCATTCCGTCAGCCGACAGCACTTCGCCCCGGTTGAACGCCGACAGGTAAAACTTCTCGGCATAGTCGCGCACCATGCGATTGGTATTGAACACCGGCGCGAGCTTCCGCATGCAATTCTTCATCCGCGCGATCCATTCGTGCGGGATGTTGTCCACGCTCCGCTGATAGAACAGCGGGATGATCTGCTTCTCGAGGATGTCGTAAAGCGCCTGGCTCTCGACCGCGTCCTGATAATTGGAATCGCTGTAGGTTTCGCCACGGCCAATGGCCCAACCCAAATCCGGTGCATAGCCTTCGACCCACCAGCCATCCAGAATCGAGCAATTCAGCACGCCATTGCAGGCGGCCTTCATGCCGCTGGTCCCTGAAGCTTCGTAAGGCCGGCGGGGCGTATTGAGCCACACGTCCACGCCCTGCACGAGATATCGCGCAACGTTCATGTCATAGTTTTCGAGGAACACGATCTTTCTGCGAATCATCGGATCGCGGGCAAAATGGATGATCTGCTTGATCAGGTCTTTGCCCTCGTTGTCCGCCGGATGCGCCTTGCCGGCAAAGAGGAACTGAACAGGCTTCTTCGACTCCTCCAAAATGCGCTTCAGTCGATCCATGTCGCGCAGCAGCAAATTACCGCGCTTATAGGTGGCAAAACGCCGGGCAAAGCCGATCGTCAGCGCTTCAGGATCGAGCACCTGGTCGGCGGTATTCAGTTCGTCATACGGCGCTCCGCGGCGCAGAAGCTGATCGCGCAGCGATTGCCGCGCCCATCCGACGAGCCGGGCCCGGCTGCGCTCGTGGGCGCGCCAAAGCTCTTCATCGGGAATCTGATTGACGCCTTCCCAGACGCTTTGGTCGGAAGGACTGCTGATCCATTCGTCGCTGAGATAGCGATCGAGCGTGAAGGCAATTTCCTGCCCCAGCCAGGTGCGGACGTGAATGCCATTGGTGATGTGCTTGATCGGCACTTCATCGGCGGGCACCTGCGGCCAGACGTTATGCCACATTTTGCGCGACACATCGCCGTGCAGCGCCGACACTCCATTGACGTTGTCCGCCAGGCGGATGGCCAAAAGAGCCATCGAAAATCCCTGCTTTTTATTGCTGACGTCTTCGCGACCGAGAGCGAGAAATCCTTCATCATCCAGCCGAAGCTGAGGGATCATTGAGCGGAAAAACCGCAGCATCGTTTCCGGCGAAAAAGTATCGATCCCCGCCGGCACCGGCGTGTGCGTCGTGAAGACGTTGGTTGCCATCACCTGCTGGCGGGCCTCATCGAAGTTCAAATGGGTCGTCTCGAGAAGCGTTCGGATGCGCTCGAGGGCGAGGAAAGCAGAATGCCCCTCGTTCATATGGAAGACGGTGGGGCTGATGTTCAGAGCAGCAAGCGCTCTTACACCGCCGATGCCCAGGACGATTTCCTGCTTGATGCGCAGGTCGGTGCCGCTGCCATACAGCTTGCTGGTGATGTCGCGATCGGCAGGGGCGTTTTCCTGGAGATTGGTGTCGAGCAAATAGAGCGGAACGCGCCCGACATTCGCCCGCCAGAGTTTGCAGAAGACCGCGTTGTCCGGCAAGTCCACGCGAATGTGGACTGGCGAGCCATCGTTGTAACGCATCGGCTCGATGGGCAGATTGTAAAAATCGAGTTCGGGATAAGCTTCCTGCTGCCAGCCGTCGCCCGAAAGATATTGCTGAAAATAGCCGTTGCGATAGAGGAGCCCGACGCTGACGAGCGGCAATCCAAGTTCGCTCGCGCTTTTGAGATGATCGCCCGCCAGGATGCCCAGGCCCCCGGAGTAAATCGGCAGCGATTCATGCAGCCCAAACTCGGCCGAGAAATAGGCCACCAGCATCTTCGATTTTTCGGGATACTTCTCATTGAACCATCCCGGCTGGTTCAGATGTTCTTTGAACGATGTCGATACGCGATTCAGATGCGCGCGAAACGCGTCATCCTTCGCCGCCTGCTGAAGCTTGGACTGGGCGATGCTGCCCAGCATTTTGACGGGATTGTGATAGACGTCTTCCCACAGCTTTCGATCGAGCCGGCGAAACAGCTCGACGGCATCCGGATTCCAAACCCACCACAGATTGCGGGCCAGGTCCAGTAATGGCTCCAGCTCGCCGGGCAGGTCCGGAAACACCTGAAACGTGCGAATCGTCGGAAGAACGCCATCAGCCATGAACACATCCTGTCCCACAAGGGACCTTATTTCGAGAGTTCCCATTACTCTTCGGCTATTTTGCCTAAACGGTAAAGCCCCTCAAGCCCACCAGTCATGACAAAATGTCGGCAGCGATCGGGATCTCTCGAGAATGGTCAGGTCCTCAGGTCAGGTGCCGGACGAAATTCCGGCAATGTGATCTCCAAATTCGCCAGCTTGGTCGCGGCCAAATTGATCCGGATGGTGACCACATCTGGTGTGACGTGCGAATACAGGACCCACCAGCTCCCCGCCGACAGTGCACTGCCGGTTTCCTTTGACAGGTCATGCGAGAAGGTGAGGTGCACGCGAATGCCGTGGACGGCAGTCATCCGTGCGATGAAGTTGTTGAGCGAAGCGACGTCACCATCGTAAACCAGCGTCGTCTCGAACTTCGGCTCCCAGTAACTGGTCAAGCCATTGAGATAATGAAACTGCTTGTCGGTCAAAACGGCATCAATCGCCTTGGCGGTCTTCTTGTCGAAGTTCTTCGGATAATCGATCCCCGGCGAGTTGCGCTCGACGCTTAATGCATACACACTTGCGACGCCCAGCAGCAGAACCAGCAGGCCAACCGAAGATGCGCAAACGATCCTGTTTTTCATATCGATCTCCTTGGCGTTTTCAGACGCACATCGTCGGGCAAAGTTTCCACAAAACGCCGGTGCATGACATGATCGGCGGGAGGCCTTCATCTCCCTCTCCCGGTACGCCGGGGGATTCGTAGCACAGGCTTCCAAGCCTGTGGTTTTGAATTCACAGCCTGGAAGGCTGTGCCACGAAGTTGCATATGCGATTGCCCTGTCCACAAAACCCCTTCGATCACGGTATCACTGGCATAGGCAAATTCACGGCAGTAGGATGCGCGACATAGCGGAATCCTTTGAACACACGACGGCTTCCATGGAGAACCATATGAATCGCAGGGAGTTTCTCGCGGCGGCGGCGGGGGGATTGGCGGCGTCGGCGCTGGGCGGCTATGTCGCAGGGGCACAAGACCATAAGCCGCTGCGCGTCGGCCTGATCGGGTGCGGCTGGTATGGGAAGTCGGACCTGTTCCGCCTCGTCCAGGTCGCGCCGGTCGAGATCGTCTCGCTCTGCGATGTCGATAAGAAAATGGTCGAGGATTGCGCCGATATGGCAGCGTCGCGACAGGCTTCAAAGAAGCGCCCGCGCGTTTATCACGACTATCGCGAGATGCTCAAGGAAAAAGACCTCGACATGGTCGAAATCGCGACGCCCGATCACTGGCATGCCCTCGCCATGATCGCGGCAGCCGAAGCCGGTTGCGACATGTACGTGCAGAAGCCGATCAGCGTGGACATCGATGAGGGCAAGGCGATGCTCGCCGCCGCCCGGAAGCATGGCCGGGTCGTGCAGGTGGGCACCCAGCGCCGCAGCACGCCTCACCTGGTCGAAGCGCGAAAAATTATTCAGGACGGCAGCCTTGGAAAGATCGCCTTCGTCGAAATCTACTGCTATTACCACATGCGCGCGACGGGTCATCCCCCTGATACGGCGCCGCCGCCCAATCTCGATTACGAATTCTGGACCGGCCCCGCGCCCATGCGCCCGTTCAACCGCATCAAGCATCCGCGCGGCTGGCGCGCCTTTATGGAATACGGCAACGGAATCATCGGTGACATGGCCATCCATATGTACGACATGACCCGCTGGATGATGGACCTGGGCTGGCCGGCCAGCGTCTCCTCCAACGGCGGCATCTACGTGGATAAAGAGAGCATCGCCAACATTTCCGACACCCAATCCGCCACCTTCAACCACGGCGATCTTCAGATCGTCTGGACCCATCGCACCTGGGGCGATGCGCCCGACAAGCGATTCCCATGGGGCGCAACATTTTATGGCGACAAGGGCACGCTCGAAGCCAGCGTCATGGGCTACACCTTCAAGCCCAACCGCGGCAAAGAAATCCACAAGGACGTCACCTACGAACTCGACAAATATCCTGAAGACCGAACCGAAAAAGATCTGGAAAAGAATGTCGCCCCGGCCATCCGCCATCACATGCAGAATCTGCTCGAAAACATCGCCAGCCGAGGGAAACCGGTGGCAGATATCGAGCAGGGATACATGTCCACCTCAAGCTGCATCCTGGCCAACATGTCCATGGCCCTGGGCCGCGAACTTCGCTGGGACCCCCAAAAGCAGGAAGTGATCGGCGACGAAGAAGCCAACAAACTCATGCGACGGGCGTATCGCGAGCCGTGGGTTCATCCTGCTGCTGAAAGGGTTTAAACGGTCGGTCGTCCGCGGTTTGTGTTCCAAAAACTGAATCGTCGATGCTTCAGCATCGTCCTTTTTCATTTAGCCGCCCCTTTGTGGGGCGCGTCTAATGGCGCGGAAGCAAAACGCCTGTTCGGACTGGAGCGACTACTATCCTAACCCATGATCCTCGGCGCCCATCTCATCTTCAGCGCCTATGGATTCTGGTTACCCAACGATCCAAGAGGATCATGGTCCGACTTCGTCGCGTCCTGGGAATTATTGAAGTTCGGAAAAGCAACCAAAGTTTCCACGACGCGATCCGTTGCAAATGTTCCTCATAACGTTGCCCTGCGCAAAGCTACGAAGAAATCACTCGCCCACCCGCAGGTTTTCTTTAATGGTGCGCAGGCGCTGACCATCGCGAAAGGATTCACGAAAGCGGCGCGCGAAATCGACTTGCGCATCCATGCATGTTCCATTCTTCCAACGCACGCACACTTGGTCATTGGCGCGCATCGCGAAGATTATTCCCTGATCGTAAGACGCTTGAAGGCCTGCGCCACCCGCTTCCTACGCGAGCAGGAAATCGATCCCATGCAATGTCGTCTCGATGGGTCGGGCGCCCCACAATCACCATGGGGGTCCAAATACTGGAAGGTCTATATCGACAACGAGCGACATCTGCATCACGCAATTCGCTACGTCAAACAAAATCCCCTGAAGGAAGGCAAACGAGAGCAGCA
>JANWHF010000112.1 GCA_025450555.1 Tepidisphaeraceae bacterium
AGGCTGACGAACGCCACCGATTGAATTTTCCCGGCCGATTTGGCCATCAAAGCTCCAGAAATAGCGGCCCAAGCGTATGACGCCCGCCTGACAAAGTAAAACGTGCAGAAAAAAGCGCGGTTCGCAGATTCTGCGGGTAGCTCATCGGGGGATTAAGGCGCAATTGGCGTCCGCAAGCCATCGATGCTTCTGCTGTTTTTCTTCTGGCGATACTCGATCAAGCCCTCATCACCCTTTTTCATCGCCCACTTGGGCAGCAGATCACGATTGCCTTGAAATTCAAAGAACGGCACGCCGAATCCGCATGACGTTTGCACGTGGTTGATGTTTGTCAGAAAGATCTGCCTTGCGCCGGGAAACGATTCGAATAATGGCGACAGGAGGTTCCAATGCTCGGTGCCCGGCTGAATCGCCTGGGCTGTTCCATAAAGGCGCAAAATTTTTGGCGTGCCTTCGAATGCGCAAAACATGAAAGTGATCCGGCCATTTTCAAGCACATGGGCGGCGGTTTCGTTGCCGCTGCCGGTCATATCGAGATAGGCCACCTGATTGCTGGACAGAAAGCGAAAGGTATCAAGTCCTTTGGGGGAGAGATTGATGTGCCCTTCTTTTGCCATAGGCGCCGTCGCGACGAAGAACATCCGCTGAGCGGTGATGAAGTCCATCAACTCCTGCGTGATACATGGATGTGCATTGGCCACTGCTTATTCCTGGTTCAAGATCGAGCGATTCCCGCGATCATTTGCCAATGCAGTATAGGTTGTGTTCAGTGCGAAGGATCAGATGATTTCCAGATATCGCGATTGAAGCCTGGCAGTGCTCGTTGATCGGGCTTTCCGCCAATTCCTTAAACTCCGGCCCGGCATCGAGAACGGTGGTCAGGGCATCCTGTGAAGTGATAAAAATTTTTCCGTCGGCCACGATGGGCGACGCGGCGTAGCTGTTTCCCTGAAGGCGCTGCCGCCAGTGGACTTTTCCAGTCCGCGCATCGAGACATTGGGCCATGCCGTCTTCCTTCACGGTGAAGAGCATGTCTTTGCAGAATGCGAAAGAGGGAATCATCGGAACAGCGCGCTTTTCTTCCCAGACAAGATTCTTCGTGATGTCACCGGTGCCGCCCAGTTTGAAGGCGCGGATGGCGGCATAGGTTTTCTCATTGTGGATCGGTGTGGGAAAGCCGGATGAGGCATACAGCATCCCATCGCCGAAGACCAGCGATGGCACGACGCCTTCGCCAGGATTTTTGATCGACCAGATCACTTTGCCGGTCTGTGGCTCCAGGCCCTGAATAACATCACCGGCATCGGTGACGGCCTGCATTTGGCCGTCGATTTTTTCGATGCGAGTTACGCCGTGCGCCTGCCGGCTCATACCGCGCGGCGTACGCCAGACTTCTTTGCCGGTCCGCGCATCGAGCGCCAGGATGTAAGACTTATTCCAAGGGACGACCCAGCCGAGCTTTTCGTCCTTCGGGTCGCTGATGTCGTAAGACATGATTAGCAGGTTGTTGTAAAGCGCAGGCGATGCGCCAAATCCATGCCGGCTGTAAAAGGGATGATCGGTGTTGGTCCACAGGACTTTGCCGTCGAATGAAACGGCTGCCGCCCCGCCTTCGCCGAAGAAGGCATAGATATTTTTGCCATCGGCTATGGGCGTCGGCGTGGCATAGGAATTCTGCGTCTCTTTGCGCGTCGGCTTTTGCTTGAAAACTTCAACGTTCCAGAGGACTTGTCCATCAGTTGCATTGATGCAAATCACCCGACAAGAAACGCCTTTGTCGGTGGCACTGGTGAGAAAAATCCGATCGCCCCAGACGATTGGCGAAGACCAGGATTCGCCGGGAATCGCTGTTTTCCAGGCGATGTTCTCCGTTGCGCTCCAATGGATGGGCGGATTTGGAAGATCGGCTATGCCTTGCGCGCTCGGCCCGCGAAATGCCGGCCAGTTCTCAGCCTGCGCGACCGTGCCGCAGAAGCACAGCAGCAGCAATCCCATCCAAGCGATGCAAGCAGGGTATTTCATATTGTTTTGCTTTCCCTTTGCCGCCTACACGATCAGGCCTTGAATCGCTAAGATTCGCAGCCTTTAACTAAAGACTTCATCTATGGCCAAAACCGACGAACCCAACAAAATCATCTACTCGATGATCGGCGTCTCCAAACGCTACGATCAGAAGGTCATTCTCAACAACATTTATCTTTCATATTTTTACGGCGCCAAGATCGGCGTGCTGGGCCTGAACGGCGCCGGCAAAAGCTCGCTGCTGAAGATTCTGGCCGGGGTGGACAAAAACATCGAGGGGCAGGTCGTCCTTCAGCCGGGCTATACCGTTGGCTACCTGGCGCAGGAACCGCAGCTTGAGCCGGATAAAACGGTTCGGCAAATCGTCGAGCAAGGGGTCGCGGGGACGATGGCCCTTCTGAAGGAATTCGAGCAGATCAGTGAAAAATTTGCCGAGCCGATGGATGATGGGCAGATGAACAAGCTGCTGGAGCGCCAGGGCGAAGTTCAGGAAAAGCTCGATCAGCTTGGGGCATGGGAGATCGATCAGAAGCTGAATATGGCGATGGATGCCCTTCGCTGCCCGCCTGAAGATCAGTTGATCAAGGTCCTCTCCGGCGGCGAAAAGCGCCGCGTCGCTTTGTGTCGGTTGTTGCTCCAGCAGCCGGATGTTTTGATCCTCGATGAGCCGACCAATCATCTCGATGCCGAATCGGTCGAGTGGCTCGAACATCATCTGCAGCGATACGCCGGGACGGTCATCGCCGTCACCCACGATCGCTATTTCCTGGATAACGTGGCCGGCTGGATTCTTGAACTCGATCGCGGCGAAGGTATTCCCTGGAAAGGCAATTACTCCTCCTGGCTCGAGCAGAAAAAGGCGCGGTTAGCCTCAGAAGAAAAGCAGGAAAGCGCGCGACAGAAAGCGTTGCAGCGCGAACTGGAGTGGGTGCGCCAATCGCCGCGCGCCCGCCAGGCAAAGAGCAAGGCGCGCCTCGCCCGCTATGAATCGATGCTGGCCCAGGACCAGCGCGAGAAGGAAAAGGAGATCGAGATTTTCATTCCGCCCGGGCCAAGGCTGGGGGATCGAGTGGTCGTCGCCGACAACGTCAGCAAATCCTTCGGCGATAAGCTGCTTTTTTCAAATGTGTCTTTCTCGCTGCCGCCCGGCGGAATCGTGGGCATCATCGGTCCCAACGGTGCTGGAAAAACCACACTCTTCCGTCTGATCACCGGCCAGGAAAAAGTCGATTCCGGCACGATCCGAGTCGGCGACAGTGCGAAGCTTGCTTACTTCGAGCAGACCCGCGATTCGCTGGTGGATGAGGATTCAGTCTGGCAGGCCATCTCCGGCGGGCAGGATGTGATCAAACTCGGGCCAGTTTCGGTCAATTCGCGCAGTTTCGTCACGCGCTTTGGTTTTACCGGCACCGATCAACAGCGACCCGTCGGCCGCCTTTCCGGCGGTGAGCGCAATCGCGTTCAACTGGCCCGCATGCTCAGGCAGGGCGCGAATGTCTTGCTGCTCGACGAGCCGACCAACGACCTGGATGTAAACACCATTCGCGCGCTCGAAGAAGGCATGGAAAACTTCGCCGGCTGCGCCGTGATCATCAGCCACGACCGCTGGTTCCTCGATCGCGTCGCCACGCACATTCTTGCCTTTGAAGGCGACAGCAAAGTGACCTGGTTCGAAGGAAACTACAGCGCGTATGAAGCCGATCGACGGGCGCGGCTTGGCGCGGATGCGGAGCAGCCGCATCGGATTAAGTATCGAAAATTGACGAAGAGCTCCTGAAGAAAACGCCCAGTGGATAGCCAAGTTTAGCCGCGACGCGCTAGCGCAGCGCTTTCTGGTGCACTCGGAGAAAGCGCTCCGCTGGCGCGTCGCGGCTAAACTTGGCAACGAGCACGTTTATGGAAAATCTGATCGTCCGCAGAACTCTTACATACTTAGCGAACCTCTCCGCGGGTCGGTTGGCGCTGTGGTGTTATTTCATTTGGTATCTGGTGGTGCTGGTTCATTACTTCGACCCGAGCCTGCGCCTCTGGCTCACATCACTCGGTCTCTCGGGCATCATCGGGGTCGCCCTGCTGGTTAATACAACGCGGTCGGGAACTGTCCCGGTGAAGCTCGAGCGCTGGCCGATCGTCCGGCTCTTCATGATGCCGTTTTGCGTTTCGAGTTTTGCGGCGCTGGTAAAAGGGCGCGGCTTTATCCTGATCTTTTCGCCGCGCTGGGGCGAATTGGCGGCAGGCTTTGGAATGATCGCTGCATTTTGTGTGATGGTAGTACTTGCCAGGCAAATCGTTCCGCCCGCAAAGAATCCGGAGATTATGCCGATGGACGCGAATCTGTCGTGACGTGATCGATCACCGGCATCACGTAGACCTGCCCATCCTGCGAAATCTGTCGCATCGGCAACTCGTAAACGCTCGACAGCAATTCCGGCTTCAGCACCTGTTCCGGCGGTCCATCCGCCACGACGGCTCCCTGCGAAAGCAGAATCAGCCGATCGGCAAGCTGCCCGGCCAAGTTCAACTCATGCGACGCCATGAGCACGCCAAGATTGCGGTTTCGCGCAAACGATCGCAGCAGATTTCCCAGATCGACCTGATGGCGAAGATCAAGATGTGTGCCCGGCTCATCCAGCAGCATCGCCCGCGGCTCTTGCGCCAGACATCGCCCCAGAATCACCCGCTGGCGCTGGCCACCCGAAAGCGTATCGAGCCGACGATCCAGCAGATCCGAAAGCTTCAGCAGATCCGCTACTTCGCTGATGACCGACAGATCGCGCGAGGATTCGATCCCGAATGCACCGAGATATGGCGTTCGTCCGAGTCGCAAAACATCGCTCACCGTTTGCTCCGGCTCCCACGCCGGGGATTGCGGCATATACGCCACCTGCCTGGCAAGCTGGCGGCGCGACCATTTTGCAATGGGCTTACCATCCCATGCGATCGATCCCTGCGCTGGAAGTTGGCCAAGCAGCGAACGAATGAGCGTGCTTTTGCCTGATCCATTGGGACCAAGGAGTGCGACCACTTCGCCGGCGCGCAGGACAAGATTGACATCCCGCAGGACCGGAGTCTGTCCGTACGCAAAGCCGACGTGTTGTGCGACCAGAAGTTCCATTTCAAGCAGTCGGCCGGCGCGAACGCCACAAAAGATACAGGAAAAATGGCCCGCCCAGCAGCGCCGTCAGAACGCCGACGGGCAAAACGGTGTTAATGAGGTCCTGGCGCGAAAGCAGCCTCGTAATCGCGTCTGCGCAGGCCAGGAGCGCCGCTCCAAATGCAGTGGCGGCGGGAATCAATCGCCGCTGATCGCTTCCGACGACAAGGCGAACCAGATGCGGACAAATCAGGCCAATGAATCCGATCGGCCCGCTGATCGCGACTGCGGCCGCGGTAATAATGGACGCAACGATCAATGCAATCCATCGAACGCGATGAATCTGCACGCCCATCGCCTGGGCCTCGGCTTCACTCAGCGAGGCGGCATTCAATTGCCCCGACAGATACATCATCACGATCCACCCCGCCCCCACGAGCGCCGCCGCCAGCCATTCCTGGCCGTGCGTCAGGTTCGTCTGGATGCCGCCGATCAGAAAATTCAAAGCGCTTCCGGAGCCGGCCGCGAGTTGCGGAAAGAGAGCGTAAAGCAACAGGAAGATTGCGCCATTAATTGCATTGATGATGACGCCAACCAAAAGGAGCGTGATCGGCTCTATCCGCCCGCGGCGTGTGGCCATCAGTAGCGCGATTCCAACAGAGATCAGCGCTCCGCCGAACGAAAATGCCTGCTGTCCCGCAGCCACCAGAAGCGAAGTGCTCAACACCGCGGCAAAGGGCAAGCGCCAGGCAAATGCCAAAAGTGACGCCCCACTGCTGACGCCCAACAGATAAGGATCGGCCAGCGGATTGCGCAAGATCGCCTGATAGACGGCCCCTGCAGATCCCAACGCCGCCCCGACTAGCGACGCAAGGAGTACGTTCTCAAGTCGATATGGAATCTCAGCAAGGCTCAGCCCGGGGGTTGAGCCGATCAGCAGACACGCCGCCGCCACGACAGCCCAGCAGCCCGTGGCGATCAGGATCGTGATGATTAGCGCACCGGCACTCCACCGTCGGATGGACTTTGGCGGGTCGATAGGTTGGTAGCCGATTGCGGCAGCTTGATTGATGGATGAAGAATCGTCGCGAATTGTCGCGTCAGTCGCCCCACCTGATAGCCCGGTTCCATCACGTACCATTCGCTGAGCCTCACAACCCGGTCATTTTTCACTGCCGGCACATCAGGCAGCGACTTCCACACTAGCTCCGCCTGCTGCCGCACCTGCGGCGACGAACTGGCCAAAAGCTGGATGATCACCTGCGGCTGAAACGACGCCAAGCGCTCGCGATCAATCATTGGCCAGGGCGAATTCATCTTCTCGGCAACATTTTTCCCGCCAGCCGCTTTCAGCAGATCATCCAGATAGGTGCCCGCCCCAGCAATACTTGACCCTTCAGGGCCAACGACAATCAACGTCGGCACCGGCGCCTCCCCCGCCACCGCATGCCTTACCGATTCAATCTGCTCCTTCAGCGATGCAATCGCCGCTGCGCCCTTTTCGTGCTCCTTAACCGCATCGGCAAGCTCCATGCCCGCGGCGTAAATGTCTTCAAGCCGCTCGATATGCAAGTTCAACTGCGTCGCCCCCAGATCCTGCACACGCTGGGCAAAACCCGCTGGAGTTCGGCCTTGCGCATATTGAGTGATGATCAGCCCTGGATGCAGCGGAGCAATTCGTTCCCAATCGGTCGTCAGGTAATCTCCAACCTTCGGCAAGCCTGAAAGCTTCGGATCGACATCATAATTGCTGACCGCGACCAGATGATCGGCCGCACCCATGCCTTCCAGCAGATCGCTTGCCGCCGGCACCAGTGAAACCACCCGCGGCTGAACACCCTGCGAACTGTTGCCTGTTGGTGTGTTGCGGCGGCAACCAATCACCATCAACAGACAGACAAGTA
>JANWHF010000113.1 GCA_025450555.1 Tepidisphaeraceae bacterium
ATGTTTCCGTTGTAGGGTTGAAGCAACTCGAACCATTGCAACGAAGTGATGTCTTCCGTGAACGGAAATGAATGATTGTGATTGTTCTCAAGATACATCCGGTAGGATGCATTGAGCTGCTGAAGGTGCGCCAGGCAGACCGTCGCTCGAGCAGCCCTGCGCGCGTGGGCCAGCACCGGCAGCAAAATCGAAAGCAGCAGGGCGGCAATCCCCATCACGACCAACAGCTCGACGAGCGTGAAGCCATCTCTGATGCGTCGCATCGGCACCTCGATCCAGTGGACGGGATCAACTGAAAAGACATGATACCTTGAAGATCAAGGTATTGCAAGCGCAAAATTTCGGCAAACAGAGGCAATTCTTCGACGCGCGCGGTTTGACCTGATGCTAAGGAGCCGCGCACGAAGTAAGCGGTCCCGACGCGCTGGCGCGAGTTCTCAACGTGCTTTTGTATGACCAATCCGCTTAAGTGGTAATTGAACGAGCCTCCACTTCCCTCGCGCGTCACATGGGAAATCCGCTTACTGCGTGTGCGGCTCTTTCGGATCTCAACGATCGAGGGAGCGATTTGGTAATCTCATTTGTTAATTCAACCAGGAGATAAGTCGTGGAAGAAATGTCGCGACGCGAGGTATTGATTGCGGGGGCGCTGGGGGCGTTGGCGTTACCGCTTGGTCGAGCGTTGGGCCAGCGGCAGGAGTCGAGCGAGGCGATTGGGCGCAAGTACATCACGTCGTATTACCAGTTCACGGATGAAGCGGTGAAAATCCTGGCCGACAAGGCGCTGCCGAATGGACGCGAGTATCTGCACATTTTCGTGCAGAGCGCGCCGGGGACAAAGCCGCGACCGAAGACAACGCGGGTCGTGCAGCGATGCGGCAGCAGCTTCAAATATGGCTACGCGTTTGATTTGAACAAATATAAGACCTGGAAAGAGGCCAGCGACGATCAGCTCAAGGCTTGGGCGGTCGAGTTTCGGGCGGCGGCGCTGGATTCGTCGGCGCCGGCGGATTACTTCGCCTTCAACGAGATGCCCGATGAAGCGCCCAAGCATCCGGAGCTTCGGCAAAAGGTCGCCCGCATCACTCGGCTTCTTTATTCTGCCGGCGGAGGACCGGCGCTGCGCGGCATCTTTTATTTCACCCAGTCAAACCTCAGGCCGGCAACATGGATTGGCCCCAGCGAGGAATTGTGGGAAGTGCTGGACGAAACCTGCGATCTTGTCGTCGGCGAGCATTTTGAGAGCGGGAATTTCGCCTCCCGACAGTCGGCGCAGAAGATCGCCGACCTGTTTGATGTTCCGCCCAAATGGATGGTTGCCAGCGGCGATCCGCGCCGCATCCGCATTGCGCGCGATAAATATGCCGTGATCAGTTCCACCTATTATGGCCCGCGCAACACGAACTGGGCCGGGCTGCGCAGCGATAAAAACTCGCCGGAGGAGTTGAAGAAATATCTGGAAAAAATGGTGGAAGCGACGCGATTGAGCGAGTTTGGCAAACGCCGAATTGTTTTCAGCCCGTTGCAGACTTTCAATTTGGACCCGCGGCTCTATCCGGTGCTTGCCGAAGTCATTAAAGAAGACCGGTGTGGGAAGAGAGATTAGAAATGAATCAATCAGACCCGTCTGGCGGCAGCACCTGGCAGAAGAAAGCCTTGTTGAACATGCGCATCATCTGGCTGGCGCTGCTTATGGGGCAGCTCATGTTTCTGCTGATTCTGGTGTTACTAATTCTGCCCAGGCAGCTGAACGTCCATCCGCAGCCAATCCTGTCGACTGTTGCATTCATCCTCACGGCAGCGGTGATCCCGGCCGCGTTCGTTGCCCGGATGATGATCTTTCGCCGAAGGCACACCGACGGACGCCTGGCTCCAGCCACCTATTTCACCGGCAGCATCATCTTCTGGGCCGGCTGCGAATCGGTCACCTTTTTTGGCCTCATTGTTGCGATGATCAACGGCAATCTCTGGCCGACGATCATTGTTGTCGCCATCGCACTAGCGCTGTTCACATTGACGTTTCCAATGGCAGACAAGATCTCAGTCAGTTCGAACTCATGAGCAACATTGCGCCTGTTTTGAGAATCGATCCGCATCCAGTAGGATGACGCCGCCCCGTCCGGGCGGGTCCGGACGAACTTGAAGTCATCCGACGGCCCCGGCGCGGAGCACGCGATGGTGGAACAAACCTTCGGCGAGCCTGCTGCGGCGGGCAAGCCGACCAAACTCTCGGTCGTAATCCCTGTTTACAACGAAGCAGCCACGTTCCAGGAACTGGTTCGGCGGGTGGTCGTCGCGCCGTTGCTCCCTGGCATCGTCCGAGAAATCGTTTGCGTCAACGACTGCTCGACCGACGGCACCGCTGTCAAAATCGACGAACTTCCCACGCTGTTTCCCGGCGAGGATTTCAAGATCGTCCATAAGCCGGTGAATCAGGGAAAAGGGGCGGCCCTGCGCGACGGCTTCAAGCTGGCGACCGGCGATTTGGTCATCGTCCAGGATGCCGATCTGGAATATGATCCCGCCGACTACGTAAAGCTCATCCTGCCAATCGTCGAAGGTAAAGCGGATGTGGTGTTTGGCAGCCGGTTCGTCAGCGGCGCGCCGCACCGCGTCCTATATTTCTGGCACATGCTGGCCAACCGGTTTCTGACGTTCCTGAGCAACACGTTCACGAACCTGAACCTGACCGACATGGAAGTCTGTTACAAGGTTTTTCGCAAGCAGGTGCTGGATCAGATTACGCTCAAATGCGACCGATTCGGCTTTGAGCCGGAGGTCACGGCCAAGGTCGCCAAAATCCGTCCGCGGCTGCGGATTTTTGAGGTGGGCGTGGCCTATTACGGCCGCAGCTACGACGAGGGCAAAAAAATCACCTGGAAGGATGCCGTCAAGGCGGTGCTGACAATCCTGCGATTTGCCGTATCCGATTGAGGGCCGGCGCGATTATGGTTGGCATTGAAATGGATTTTGCATGCGAATTCTGATTTCCGGCGCCGCGGGCTTTCTGGGATCGTATTTGTCCGACCTTCTGCTTTCTCAAGGGCACGAGATCGTCGGCGTCGATAATTTCATCACCGGCCGCCGGGAAAATATCGCGCACCTCAGCTCCAATTCGAAATTCTCGCTGATCGAGCGCGATGTCACAGACTCGCTGGAAATCGATGGACCGATCGATCGGCTCTATCACATGGCCTCGCCCGCGTCTCCCAAGGGATACGTGAAGCACCAGGTTGCCACGCTCAAGGTCAACAGCCAGGGGACATGGAATCTGCTGGAGCTTGCGCTTCGCAAAAAATCGCGCTTCCTGATGGCGTCAACCAGCGAATGCTACGGCGATCCCCAAGTCAATCCGCAACCCGAAAGCTACTGGGGCAACGTCAATTCGATTGGCATGCGGAGCATGTATGATGAGGCCAAGCGATTCAGCGAAGCCTGCACGATGGCCTACCATCGCGAGCGCGGGGCCGACACACGCCTCATCCGCATCTTCAACACCTATGGCCCGCGGATGGACCCATACGATGGCCGGGTCGTCATCACCTTCATTCGTCAAGCGCTCAACAATGAACCGTTGACGGTCTTTGGACAAGGACAGCAGACGCGCAGCCTCTGCTACGTGACTGATCTCGTGCAAGGGATCAACCTGACGATGGAAAGCAATTTCCACGAGCCGATCAACCTCGGCAACCCCGATGAGGCGACGATCCTGCAAATCGCCAAAGACATTCTCGAGCTGATTCCGCAGAGCAAGAGCCAGATCGAGTACAAAGAAATGCCGCCGGATGATCCGACGCGGCGCTGCCCCGACATTTCCCGCGCCCGCCAAATTCTCGGCTGGCAGCCAAGAATTGGGCGCAAAGAAGGCTTGAAGAAAATGATTGACTTCTATGCCCCGCGCCTCGGACATTGCTGATCGAGCGCGCTTGCTCGATATTCGTTCGCTTGCAAATCAAGTCCTGTCAATGAAATCGGCGCATTTCGGCCGATGACCGCTCTATTGCGATCCTGTCCATTTGCATCTCGTCAAGAACTCCGACTTGGGCTAACCTATCGCCAGCGTAAACCTGACGTATGCGGCGATTGATTTGTCAACGTGGATTTGGAAACGGGATCACACCGGCGAATAAGGAGATTCTATGCTTCTTGCGGACAGCGTGGTGCGAGGACTTAACGGCCTGAATTCAGGGGAGCAGGCGGCAGTTTGGATTGTGCTGGCATTGGCCGTTGTCGCATTGCTGTACGCAGGCTGGCTTCGATCGCGAGTGCTCGCCTACGAAACCGGCAACGAGCGCATGCGCGAAGTCTGGGGCTGGATTCGCGACGGCGCAAACGCCTATCTCGGTCGGCAATTCAAGACCATCGTCATCGCCATCATCATTCTTTGCGGCTTGATGTTCGCCAGCGTCTATGTCGTTCCGCCCAGCGAGGCGGCCAAAGAAGTCTGGCAGGGGAACGCAGTAATCGCCGTTGCCGTCGGACGAGCCCTGTCATTTCTGATGGGATCGATGTTCAGCTATGCCGTCGGATTTGTGGGCATGAACGTCGCGGTGGCCGCCAATGTACGCGTCGCACAAGCCTCTCGCAGCAGCTACAGTCGATCGCTCGAAGTCGCCTACCGATCCGGCACCGTCACCGGCATGCTCTGCGTCGGCCTGGGCCTTTTGGGCAGCACGCTCATCTTTTTGTTCTATGGCCGATCGGCGCCGGACGCGCTGCTGGGATTCGGATTTGGCGGATCGCTGATCGCCTTATTCATGCGTGTCGGCGGCGGCATTTACACCAAGGCCGCCGACGTCGGGGCCGACCTGGTCGGCAAAGTTGAAGCCGATCTCCCCGAAGATGACACGCGGAATGCCGCCGTCATCGCGGACCTCGTGGGCGACAACGTCGGCGATTGCGCCGGCATGGCCGCCGACGTGTTCGAGAGCTTTGAAGTGACCATGGTCGCGGCCATGATCATGGGCATCGTCATCGGCGTCTATCGCCAACCCGATGGCTCGCTGGGCTTCAATCCTTATTACCTGATCTTCCCGCTCCTGGCGCGCGGCATCGGGGTGATCGCTTCGATCATCGGGACGTATGTCGTCCGGACCAACGAAAAAGAGCGAAACGCCATGCGGGCGATGAACCGCGGATTCTGGGTGTCGGCGGCCATTGCCATCGGTTTGACGGCTGTCGTTGCCGCGATTTATCCAAACCGCGCCACCGGCGGCCATGCCGATTGGCGGCCGTTCCTGGCGATTTTGGCAGGCGTCGCGCTCGCGGTCGTGCTGGATCGAATCACCGAATATTTCACGTCCACCCATTTTTCACCCGTCAAGGAAACTTCCAAAGCTTCGCAGACCGGCTCGGCAACCAACATCCTTTCCGGCCTGGCGCTTGGATACGAATCGAGCGTCTATGCGGTGCTCGCCATCGCCGGCGCGATTCTGGTCGCTTATGGCATCTACTACAATTACTCCCCTGAAACCGATCGCGTACAGGCCATGCTCTATGGTGTCGCCCTGACCGGCATCGGCATGCTCACGCTGACCGGCAACACGATCTCGATGGACGCCTTCGGCCCCATTTCCGACAACGCCAACGGCATCGGTGAAATGGCCGGCCTGGAAAAAGAGGCCCGCGACGTGATGGATGATCTGGACGCGACCGGCAACACGACCAAGGCCATCACCAAAGGCGTCGCGATTGGATCGGCGGTCATCGCGGCCGTCGCCCTCTACGGCTCATTCTTTGCCGATGTGAATCTCGCCCGCGCTCAGGCCGGCGCTCAGCTCCACATCGACGCGTGGTATACGAGGGCGCTCGAAGGCATCAATGTGTCGGCTCCGCGCGTCTTCGTCGGATTGCTGATCGGCGGGGCGCTGCCGTTCCTGTTCTCGGGCTTGACGATCCGTGCAGTGGGGCGGGCCGCGGCTCAAATTGTCAATGAAGTGCGTCGGCAGCTTCGCCTGCCGGGCATTATGGATCGCACGACGCAACCTAATTACGCCCGCGCGGTCAGCATCTCAACCATCGCCGCCCAACGCGAACTGATTACGCTCGGACTGATTGCGGTGCTTTCGCCGATCGTGGTCGGATTCCTGCTGGATGTGGAAGCGCTCGGCGGGTTCCTGGCCGGCACAATCGTGTCGGGCCAGTTGCTGGCGGTGTTCATGTGCAACGCCGGCGGCGCCTGGGACAACGCCAAGAAGTACATCGAAGAAGGGCACTACGGCGGCAAGCGCACCGAAGCCCACAAGGCGTCAGTCGTCGGCGATACCGTGGGCGATCCGCTCAAGGACACCTCGGGTCCCGCGCTCAACCCGCTGCTCAAAGTCATCAACCTCGTAGGCCTGATCATCGCTCCGATCATCGTCAGTTTCCGAGCCGCCCAAAAAGGTGGTATCAGCACCGCGACGGTGATCGTCATGATCGTCTGCATCATCGTGATCATCTGGGCCATCGCGCGATCCAAGCGGGCTGGCGAAGACGTTACCGAAACGCCTGAAACCGCGCCGATCCATGGCTCAGGCAACAATGCTCCGACGGCCTCGGGCGCGCATGACATGGCGCAGCGCTGATTCGAGGCGAAAGGGGTTCTTATGCGGCCACATATATTTGCGGCGTTTTCCGTCTTAATTTCGTCGCTGTTGATTGCGGCCGCACATGCTGAGGACAGCAAGCCTGCCGCGGCTACCCTGTTGGATGGAAGGATCAGTTACGTGGTTCCTGCACACTGGATGGCTGTCAAAAGCAGCCTGCCCAGCGACATCGCCGCAACTTATGTCGCGCCGGATCATGATGGCGTTCTGCTGATCGAGGTGCTACCGGAAAAAGCATGGATTGCGCCCGAAGCCGGTCCGAAACTGGCGGCCCAGTTCCGCGCCAGTCGCAAAAGAGCCGGGCAGGCGATCGTGCTGGATCCTAAGTTGGAAAAGGATCCGCATTTCCCCATTCGGATTCACGAGAAATACAAAAATAAGCAAGGCGCGGTGGCCGACGAACTGCACCTGTACAGGAAGATTGGCGATAGGGCCGTGTCGGTCACCGTCCAATCATTTTCCGAAGACGAGCATCACATCGAAACCATCCATAAGGTGGGCTCCGACACGCTGGTTTCCGCGAAGGCAAAATCCGAGAAGTGAAACATCGCTCGCTACTTCACCGCGTGCTTGTCGCGGCTCGCCGCCGCAGTTCCTGTTTGACCACTTGAACCACATCGCCCCATTGGCCCATGCGCGTCTGCTTGAACGGGCGCACCGACGGGTACCAAGGCATTTTCTGGTCATCAAGGAGCCAGCGGAAATCTCGCTCGGTCCACAGAAGCGTCCACGTCTCTTTTCCCAAAGCGCCGGCAAGATGCACGATCGCCGTATCGGTCGAGATCAGAAGATCGAGGTTTTCAAGCAGGGCCGCCGAGTCGGCAAAATCGTGAAGATTTGCCGAATGATCGACAATCGGCATGCGCCCAGCCAGCACCGGCAATTGCTTTGCCGATTCACCAAGTTGCAGGCTATGCCAACTGATGCCCGACACATCCGCCAGCGGAAGCAGTGCTTCAACTGGAATCGATCGGCGATGATTTGCCGGGAAGCTTGAACTGCCCGACCAGACCAGCCCGACTCGCAATCCTGGACCCGTGCCTTGAAGTTTCTGTTTCCACTGCTCCACGAGCTGCGGCTCGGCAAAAAGGTACTGCGGCGGTGCAGGAATGGTATCCGCCGTCGTTCCCAAAACGCGCGGAAGACTGATCAATGGCAAATGCACATCAAATTGCGGCACCGGCTCCTGCGTTGTCACGAGCGTCATCTCAGCATTCAATGATTGCAGCACCCGTTTTAGCTCAGGCATGCATTGCAAAACCACTTTTCCGCCGCGCTCGATGACCTGCGGAATGAATCGGGAAAACTGAATCAGATCGCCCAAGCCCTGCTCGGGCCATAGAAGAATCGTCTTGCCATCCAAAGGCGACCCGTCCCACGCCGGCTGGGGATAGTCCCGCCAGGGTGTTGGGAATCCCTTGCAGCGGAAGCGCCATTCATATTCTGAAAATGCCGCCGGCACATCGCGCCGGCGGAATAGAACGGCAGCGCGGTGCATGTGCGCCAGGGCATAATCGGGCGATAGCGCGATCGCCCGCTCCAAATGCGGCATCGCCTCTTCAAATTTCTCCTGCCGGATCAGAGCCGCGCCCAAATTCATCTGCGCTTTTGGGGCAAGCGCCGGCGGCGCCTGCATCGCCCCCGCATCAAGCAGCCGGATTGCATCATGATGGGCGGCGATCGACTCATCGAACCGATCCAGCTTCTCCAGAACGATTCCAAGCTCTTCGGCCGCCGTCGGATCGTTCGGCGCAAGCCGCCGCGCCTCTTGTATCGCTTGGACCGCCTCCTTAAATCGGCCGGCCGAGCGGAAAGCAGTGGCCAGGTTCTTATAAAAGAACGCCTGACTTGCATCGAGCGCCACTGACCGCGACATCAGCTCAATTGCCGGCCCAAAATGTCCTGCCTGCATCGCGATCAGGCCTAGATGATGCAGAGCATCGGGATGATTTGGATGCTGCGAAAGAACCTGACGATAGAGCGGTTCGGCCTGGGCAAGTCTGCCGGCCGAATGATGCTGATGTGCCGCGCGTAGCGCGCTCTCAAGTTCTGCATGCAACATGTATTGCGATGTTTGAGGAAGGAGCTGTTTCATTTCCGGCTGCTGGATTCTTCTGCGCAGCGAATCCGCGACGCGCTCGATGACTGAACCCCAATCCCCCGCAGTTGTTTGCCGGAACAGGCGAATCGAGTCGTACCAGCCGCTGCGTTCACGATCGCCCGCCCATCTGAAATCGGCACGGTAGGGCAGCAGAAGCCAGGCGTCTCTGCCGATCGCGCCGGCGACATGAATAACGGCCGTGTCTACGGCGATGACCAGGTCCAAATTAGCAATGAGCGCCGCAGTATCGGCAAAATCTTTGAGGTCCGCTGTCCAATCGACGATCGAACTGGGCGGCAATTGTTCGA
>JANWHF010000114.1 GCA_025450555.1 Tepidisphaeraceae bacterium
ATTCACAGCCTGGAAGGCTGTGCTACAAATCACTCATCCCCCGTCACATCATTAAACGCCTCGTCCACTTCCTTTTCATCCAGCACCCCCAATTCTTCCAGCGCCAATAGGGCGGCTTTCTGCTCCGCCATCTTTTTGTTGGGTCCCCATGCACTGGCGAACCGCCGGCCGTCCACCATCACGGAAACTTCAAAACATTTGCTGTGATCCGGCCCCTTCTCATCCAGCAGCTCGTAAATGGGCGTCGAGCCCAGTTCCTTTTGCGCGTGCTGCTGAAGCAGGGCCTTGAAATTCTGCTGATGGGCATTGGCGGCAATCGCGTCGGCTTTGGTCGTCATCGTTCTCAGCACAAATTCCTTGACCGTTTCAAAACCGCCGTCCAGATAAATTGCCGCCACGATTGATTCATACACCGCCGCCGCCAGGCTGCTGGGCATGCTGTTGCGCGAGCTGATGCCTTTGCCGATCACGAGCAGTTCCGTCAGGCCGAATTCATCAGACACCTCGGCGCAGGTGCGGCGTGAGACGACTGCCGACTTCACCTTGGTCAGATCGCCTTCCTGGTACTCTGGGAATTTCGCATACAGGTATTCGCAGATGATCAAATCGAGCACCGCATCGCCCAGAAACTCCATGCGCTCGTTGCTGTTGAGTCGATTGTCGGCAATGGAGGCATGCGTCAGCGCTTCCTTCAGCAGGTTGGGGTTTTTGAATTGGTAGCCGAGCGCTTGCTCGGCCCGTTCACGGGCTTCCTGATTCACGCGGTGGTTCTCTCAAAGTGAGTTTGACAATCGATCGAACACAGGCTGGGCGCGGAACTGCGCCGCCCTAATGGATGGGTGGATTCTCAAAAATTCAGGAATGCGGGTTTTTGTGATTGGGCCTCTCGACCGCTCCGCCGGGCGGAATGCCAATCAGAAAAACGGGAACTCCCAAACGTTCATCGCAAGGCCCATCTCCAAGCCTGCAATACATTTAGAAATCTATAAAAGGACCCCAAAAGTGTCAACTGTAAAGTGGCTGTTCACTCTGCTTCCAATGCGCCGTAAATTGCATTCGCAAAGAAGAGGACGTTCCCAATTTTAAGGCTTTTTCATAGCCTGCACCTGGATTGAAGAAAGAATCGCGATGCGAGTAAATGTTCAATGACCGTCCACACCGCCGGCGACGAAAGCGAGGAATGGGCCAATGCCCTCACTCATGCCATCGGCTTCATCGGTGCGATGGCCGGCGCGGCAATGGTCATCGATGCGGCGGCGCAGCACGGCGGCCCCTGGCAGATTCGCGGATGCGCAATTTACGGCGCTACGCTGATCGCAGTTTATGCCTTTTCCACGCTCTCCCATATCGTGAGCGGCGCCAAGGCTCGCTACATGTTGCGCATGCTCGACCAGGCGATGATCTTCCTTTTCATCGCCGGCTCTTACACGCCCATCGCCCTGGCCTGGCTTCGCACGCCAACCTGGTGGATCTTTCATTCGCTGCTCTGGGCCATCGCGGTGGCGGGATTCGTTTCCAAGATCGCGTTTGGACATCGCGTGGAACTCGGCAGCGTTTCCACCACGATCTACATCATCCTCGGCTGGATGCCGATGCTGGCCTTCTGGCCGATGCTCAAGGCGACTCCCGGCGCGCTGATGTTCTGGATCGTGATGGGTGGCGTCTGCTATTCAATCGGCCTGGTTTTCTTCTGCTACGACTGCCGAATCCGATATTTTCATGCTGCCTGGCATACGCTGGTGATGGCGGGAACGCTTTGCCACTTCATTGGCATCTTCCATTATTGCACGGCAGCGCATGCGTGATTGATCACATATCCTCTCCCCCGCCGCCGGCCATGACTTGGGCATGATTCAGGACCGCGACGAGTGTTACACCGCCGATGATATTTCCAATTAACGCTGGCAGGAGGAAACC
Source organism: Tepidisphaeraceae bacterium (assembly GCA_025450555.1). GTDB lineage: Bacteria > Planctomycetota > Phycisphaerae > Tepidisphaerales > Tepidisphaeraceae > JANWHF01. The sequence continues at coordinate 1,918 of JANWHF010000114.1, forward strand.
GATCAGCCAGATCACAAACGATTTTTCCCCGATCATGACGATGTAGAGCGTCTCCACCGCGCCGGCAATGACATGACTGAAATCTCCCAGACCCACCAGGTAAGTCAACAGGATAATCACCAGCACGCGGAAGCTTTCGGCAAACGGAAGCAGCCAGACCATCAGGGCAATCAGCCAGCCGCCAAAAATCCCACGCAAAAGGACGGTGCCGAAGCCATGCAGCATCGCATGATGCCCTAAAGCGGCAAAGGCTGCGCGCGATTCGGAATCGAAGGCACTGGAATGGCTGACCACTGCCGCAAAGGCGGCTGTGCCGATGACGTTGGCGATGAAGACGACGATCCAGAGCCGGGTGATATTCCAGAATTTGTCCCATGATCGATCAGTCAGCCAAGGCAGGATGACCGTCAGCGTATTCTCGGTAAAAAGTTGCTGGCGACCCAGGACGACGATCAGGAATCCCATGCTGTAGCCCAGCTTTGAAATCAGCGTCGCCCAACTTGCCTCCGGCAGATGTGCCTTGAGCAGCCCCTCCGCTACAAGTGAAAAGCCCATCGACAGCCCCGCCGCCACGCCCGACCACCACAGCGCCGAGCTCGGGCGCTTCAGTTCATCGAGACCTTCCTTGCAGATTGCCTTGTAGACGATCGTGCCGCTGGGCGAGCGACGCTGCTCGATTTCCTCTTCGTGATTCGCCTTCTCCGACTCTTCCTGGCTTTGCGATTCGCCAGATCCATCCGACTCAGCCTGCTGTCCGTGTTCTTCCAATCGAGCCATGACATCGCCAGCCTTCCTCGTCTGGCGACATCACCATAACGTTTGTCAAGATTCTCGGGGAATTGCGGAAATGCGCGTGCGTGCCTGAGCCTGATGCTCGTGGATAACTCAGGGTCTCCCTGATCGCCTGTCCCCGACAGGCTCGCCGTGAGCAACGATCCATTGGAGAATCTCGGAGAATACCGTTTCTCTTTGCGATTCGCGTAACAGTTCATGGCGCATCGCCGGATAGGTTTCAAAACGTTTGTCGGCCGAAGCGGCGCGCTCGAAAAACATCTTTGCCCCTTCCATATCGGCAATCTGGTCCTGGCCGCCCGCAAGGATCAGTAACGGCAACAGGAACTGATTGGCTCGACTGATTACGCCTTCCTGAGCTTTCAGCATGCCCAGGTACCAGCGCGGCGTCGCCACTCGCCCACGAAAGACGTCTTCACGACTTTCCTGAATCATGGCCGGATCGGAAGACATGAGCTGTTCATCGAGCCCGGTGCCGAAGGCCATCCATGGAACCACCGGGTTGGAGACGCGAGCCGCCCAAAGCTTCCATCGCGGAACGGAAAGCCCGCTGCGCAGAAATGGCGAAGTTAAAATACAGCCGCGCACGCCGGGCAAATATCGCTCCGCTTCAAGTCCCGCGGCGGCAAGGATCAATCCGCCGTGGCTGTGGCCAAGGACAAACGTTTGTCCTGCTTCGGCTTTCTCGACGGCGACGCGATCTAAAAGAACTCGCATATCGTCGAAATAATCCGTCCATCGCCGGACGAATCCGCGCCGCCCCTGGGCGCGCCCCTGGCCGCGGAGGTCGATGGCATGGCAGCCGACGCCGCGCTGCGCCATCCATTGCATGACATGGACATAGCGTCCGCCGTGGTCTCCGTAGCCGTGTACGATCGCGAGATGGGCGAAAGTGTCGCTGGCCGACGCGGGCTTTATTGAGCGACAGTAGAGAATGGCATCATTCCCGGCGCAAGGCTCTTCGGCGCTTACGGTTTCGCACAAGTGTTGCGGGCTGCCCTTGCTTTCGTCCATGGTTATTCTGCAAGTCGGCTAATCTCTCGGCCGGCCGTTACGAAAAACACCCCCGGCGCACAGCCGAGGGTGTTGTCGTATCGGAGTGAAAAATCGTCGCGAAAAGTTTACTTCGCGAAATCCTTCAGCGCCTTGAGCGCGCGAACCTTGATGACGCGACGCGCCGGCTTGGCCTTGAACATCGTCTCCTGCTTCGTGAAAGGATTGATGCCCTTGCGTGCCTTGGTGGCCGGCTTGTTGATCACCATGATCTTCATGAGGCCCGGAACGGCAAACACGCCCGGCCCCTTCTTGCCTACAGCCGACTTGATCTGATCGGACAGCGCTTCAAAAACCGACTTCACCTGCTTGCGCGAAAGTTGGGTGGAATTGGCGATTCCATCGATGATTTCGCTCTTGCTGGCGGGTTTGGCGGAAGTGGCCATCGTGCTGTTCTCCTTACCTAAAAAGTGAGTGGGTCTCGATTCCCCGGTGTTTTTAGCGGAAAAAAAACAAAATCTCAAGTTCTTCCGGGAAATTAACAGCTTTTTTCACGTGGACAACCTGTGGACAACCTCGGCAATTTCAGGCAAATCTAATCCGGTCAGCAGATTGTGGGGACGTCGCATTCATCTTGGCCCCCTGCAAATATGCATATCGGTCGATGAACCATGCTTTGCCGCCAAATGATGAAAACAGCTTAAATTCAGGCCTTTTTTGAATGTTTAACGTCGGGGCTCTTTTCTCAAGCTTGACAAATTTGGGGCGTGAACGAAGCTACCGGCCATACATTTTGGGCCCTGGAGCACGGAGTTTTATTCCATAGCGTTAGAGGAGCTTTCCATGCCAGTGAAATACGGCGTCATCGGTTGCGGTGCGATTGCCCAGCGTCGGCATATTCCCGAATGCGTCGCCAATCCGCAGTCCAGGCTGGCGGCGCTGGCTGACCCGGCGGCCGATCGTGTTGCCGACCTGGCCAAGCGCTATGGCGCGACCGCATACACCGATTACAAAGAAATGCTCGCCAAGGCCGACATCGATGCGGTCGTCGTGGCTGGACCCAATGCACTCCATGCTCAGCAGACGATCGATTCTCTCAATGCCGGCAAGCACGTGCTGTGCGAAAAGCCGATGGCCACGACGCGCGAAGATGCTCGCGCCATGATTCAGGCGGCTGAAAAGAATCGAAAGTATCTCATGATCGGCCTCAATCAGCGGCTCATGCCGCCGCACGTGAAGGCCAAGGAAATCCTCGACAGCGGCCGCCTGGGAAAAGTTCTTTCCTTCCGCACCGCATTCAAGCATCCTGGGCCTGAAGGCTGGTCGGTCGATGCTGGGCGAAGCTGGTTCTTCAAAAAGGGACAGGCCTACATGGGTGTCACCGGTGATCTGGGCGTTCACAAGGCCGACTTGATGCGCTGGCTCCTGGGCCAGGAATTTACCGAAGTGGGTGGATTCATTTCAACCCTCGACAAGCGCGATGCGGAAGGCAATCTTCTCGACCTCGATGACAACGCCTACCTCACCCTCAAAACCTCCGGCGGCATCATCGGAAGCATGATCCTGAGCTGGACCAACTACGGCGTGGAAGAAAACTACACCGTCGTCTACTGCCAGAAAGGCGTTTTGGGATTGGGCGTGGATCCGACGTACGGCGTCATCGCCAGCTATGCGAACGGTGATCGTGAGCTGCACAAGGTCGGCGAGATGTCCACCAACGTGAAACAGGTCGCCAGCGGCATCATCGATTCCTTCACTGCATCCATCGAGAAGAATAGCCCGCCGGAAATCGATGGCATGGAAGGCTACCGTTCGCTGGATGTGATTCTGACCGCGATGGAGGCCGGACATCAGGGACGCATTCTCAAGATTGGCAGCGCCAGCGAGGGTCGCTAGTGCAGGCATAGAATTGGCCGTGGCAATCGCATCTGCGCGCTCGTAGCACAGCCTTCCAGTCTGTGATTTGAAGTCACAGGCTGGAAGCCTGTGCTACGCATGCTGTGCCGTATGCTTTTGACCTGTAGCGGTAAGTGGAGCTTCCATATGCCCGATGCTGCACCCGGCGTGTCTCAAACGACTTTGAAAGGCCGCGAAATCATTGTCGCGGTCTGCGGGGGCATTGCCGCGTACAAAGTGGCGGATGTGGTGAGCAAGCTGGTGCAGCTTGGCGCCGGTGTGACCGTCGCCATGACGGACGAGGCGCAAAAGTTCATCACCCC
>JANWHF010000115.1 GCA_025450555.1 Tepidisphaeraceae bacterium
CCCGCGGGGGGCCGAGCGCCGCGCCGCCCGGTATCTCCCAGTTCGTGGGGACGGGGGGGGGGGGCTTGTTTCGTAAACTCCCCCCGCCCCCGTTTCGCTCTGCTTCCGTCTTCAAGCATGCCACGCGCCGTGGCGCCGGCCTATCATCGGCTCTCGACATGACACCATTGCAAGCATATCGCGCGCAGGCAAGGGCAATGGTCGAGAACGGCCGTTTTGATCTTGCCGAGCCGATCGTTCGCAAAATCCTGGCGATCGAGCCGGATGATCCGGACGCGAATCGGCAGCTTGCTTCCTGCCTGATGCGCACGGGCAGGCTTGACGAAGCGCTCGAGCAGGCAAAACGCGCGATCGCTCTCCAGCCTGATTCCTCTTTAGCGCATGAAGTTCTCGCCGCGATCCATTTCCACCGCGAAGAACATGAAACTGCTATCGAGTGTTACATCCGGGCGGGCAGCTTATTTCGGCTTGGCCGATGCGAACTGCCATCTCGGGCGTTGGTCCGAAGCGCTGGACTGGACAGCAAAAGGATTATCGATTGATCCCGCACACTGTGGGATGCTTCGGACTCGTGCCAATGCGCTTGCTGTCGCTGGTCGAGCGGATGAGGCCAGGCGAGTCGTCGCGGAATTTCTCCGGCTCGATCCCAACAGCGCGGCGTCGCAAGTGGCCGCCGGTTGCACGCTGAGGCTGCTTGGAGAAACCGACGAGGCCATCGAGCACTTCTACAAATCACTGCACCTGGATCCGGCAAGTTCCGAAACCCACAGGGTCTTGGGGCTTGCAAGGCTGGATCAGGAGCGGACTGCCGAGGCAAAACATCATTTGCAGCAGGCTGTCGAATTGGATCCGGCATCAAAGAGTGCAGCGCGCGCATTGAAAAAGATCGAAACCAAGCCACTTCGAGGGCGAGCGCGGGCATTGCTGGAACAACAGCAATATCGCGACGCAGAACAGGTTTACCGAAGGATTATCGAAATCGATCCCGCCGACAACCTGGCGTTCTCGATGCTCGCAAGCATGTTGCCTAGACAACATCGCTACGAAGAGGCGCTCCAGCGCGCCGAGGAAGCCGTGCGACTTCGGCCGAAGTCGTCACTGGGAAGACATACACTTGGACGCGCTTTGTGCGCCTTGGAGCGAAATGAAGAGGCGCTAACTCAGGCGCAGGAGGCCATTGGGCTCGACCCGACATGCTTGCTGTATTATCGGCTGCCTCCGGTCATCTATTTTGATCTGGAACAATACTCGCAAATGCTTGCTGCTACGGAACAGGGACTGCGCATCAAGGCCGACGATCCGGGATTGCTGCGACTGCGGGCCAGGGCTCAAGCCGGGCTGGGCCTCGAAGATGAGGCGATCAGCGCGGCGACAGCCTGGCTGGCTGAGAAACCCAATGAATTTCTTCATAATCTCAGCGCGGGATACGTCTTTCTCCTGCTCAAGAAATTCCAGAGAGCCGAAGCATGCTTCCGAAAAGCGTATGAACTGGAGCCGCAGCGCCTGGCCGGTCGACTGTGGCTTGGATTGACCTGTTTCCAGCTTGGAGACTTCGCTCATGCAAAGCCGCTGCTCGAGCAGATCCTGTCGTTGAACCCTTTTACGCGTCGCGCGCGAGAGGCGATGGAAAGAATGCAAGGCGCAGATATCAAACCCTGATTGAGAAGCTACGTTAACTTGTTTCAGGAACGAAGTCATGCTCCGAGGTACCAGTCTCTATTAGCGAACCTGAACGACCAATGGATTTCAAAGGATTTAAGGTGCTGCCGGCGGAGGGACGCTTGGTTGAGCCAACCGAGCAGAAGGCAGTGGGACTAACTCTGGAGGCGGCGACGATTCTGGATTGCGTTCCGCTTGCATCGGAAGTGCTGGTGGAAGTCGGCCGCAGGGTTCCCACTGGATTGACGCTGGCCGCGGCACACAATGAATGGAGCGAATCGCATTTCCCGAACTTGGAAACGCCGTCGAAGCTTCCCCGACAACCGCTGGATACCAAGACGCCGGCTGGTCTGGTGCATGTAACCGTCAGCGCCATCAAGCAGTGGAGGCGGGGAATGGATTCACACTTTGGTTTTGAAGGCTATTTCCTGAGCCTTCTCGTATCTCCCGACAACAGCGCAATTTGGGATGCGCGTGGCGATCGAGCGTCGTAAAGACATGCGGCAAAATGCTCGCGAACACGTGGCGGTTTAAGATGCAACCCAGCGCGAATGAGCTTTTTCTTCAATTGGCAAAACGCGCACCGCATGCGGTGCGGCTAATCGGCACCAGACGCCGCTGCGCGGCGGCGATATGAATCGGTGCCCTTCCACCCTTCCTTTAATGCGCCGCGCTTCCATCCTTTTCCTCACTCGGCCGAGTTACCGGCTGGGAGATCGACTGGTCGTCGGCACTTGAGTGCTTTTCGTGGCCTTCGCTTAAATCGATGGAATGGACCGGCGAGATGGGCTGGGTCGGCTGCGTTTGGGGAAGCTCGCCGCGCTGCAGGCCCTTCATGTGCTCCTGGAAGGTGCCGGGGGAGACGGCGTTGGGCGTCAGCACGGTGCCATGCGTTTCGTCTTCAGACATCTTCCGAAGCGATTCGGGGATCTGCGCCACGTGCGGCGTCAGAAAGATCAACAGCTCGGTCTTGGTCTTGTCCACCTGGTTTCGCGCGAAGATGCCGCCGATCAGGGGGATGTCGCCGAGGATCGGCACCTTGCTGACCGTCATCGTCTTCTGATCCTGCATCAAGCCGCCAATGACGATCGTTTCGTCATTTTGAATTCCAACCCGGCTCTGGGCGTTGCGCTGGTTAATGATCGGCGAATTGATGCCGGGTCCGATCTGGACGTTGGAACCGGTCAATTCACTGATGGTCGGCGCCACGTCAAGGATGACAAGGCCATCGGGATTAATGTGCGGCGTGACATCCAGCATGATGCCGACCGACTGCTGCGTGGGCGTGGCGATAAGCTGCCCGGTATCGGTGACGCGCACGTCCTGGATGATCGGCACAAGCTGGCCGACCATGATGGAAGCTTCCTGATTGTCGCTGGCCAGGATGTAGGGGCGCGAGAGCACATCCAGCTTGTTTTGCGTTGCCAGCAGATGCAGCGTCGCCTGGAGATTGCCTTCCAGCAGGCTCACCGCCAGGCCTCCATTGGTAGCGTAGGATGCGCTGTTTCCCAGCGTCTGGCCGACGACCAGGCCCTTCCCGCTGGGGCGCTGGTTGAGAATCGAAAAATCGACGCCCAGGTCGGAACCGTTATCGTGAGTCACTTCCACCACCAGCACCTTGATCAGCACCTGCGGCACCGGCCGATCGAGATCGTCGATGATCTGGCGGACCTGTTTTTCATAGCGCCGGGCGGTGGTCACCATCAGCGAATTGGTATCGGGATTGGCCACAACGAAGACCTTGCCGGTCAGCTCATTGAAGGCCTGCTGAACGTTCCCCTGCATCTGTCCGCCGGCCCGGTTGTTATTGCGGTTGTTATTGTTGTTTCTGCGATTATTAAAACCGTTATTGTTGTTGTTGCCGTTGTTGTTGCCAAAATTATTGAAGCCGTTGTTTCCGTTGCGATTCTGATTGTTCTGGCCCGGCTGATTCTGGCCATTTTGCTGGTTGTTTTGCCCGTTGTTGCTGATGTTGCCAAACAGCACGTTCAGCACATATTCCAGATTCTGCGCCTGCCCGTTGCGCAGGTGATAGATAAACAGCGTGTCTTCCGTGGCCGGGTCGGCATCCAGCTCCGTCACGACCTTTTCGATCGCCTTCATCATTTCGATCGGCGCGCTTACGATGACCGTGTTGGTGCGGTCATCAGAGGTGATGTTCACCTGAACGCCCTTGGTCTGCTGCGGCGGCGCAGCATCGAAGATGTAAAGGAACGGCGAGTTGCGCGTATTGTCCTTGGGCTTGAACATGTCCTCCAGCAGCTTTTCCACATCAAAGGCCTCGGCATATTTGAGATGGAAGACCTTCAGCGCTGCCGCCGCGACTGGATTTGAATCAAGCTGCTTGATGAGCTTTTCGACATCCGGCATCGAATGCACCGGACCGGTAACGATGACGGTATTGGTGCGCGCATCGAACGCAGCGTTGATCTTATCCTTCTTCTGATCGTCGTTATTGAAACGGATGAAGTAGTAAGGCGAGTCGTTGTTGCTCTGTGCCTTGTAGACATCGTTGATCAATTTGGCGGTCGTCTCGGCATCGGCAAAATGGAGCGGGAAGAACTGCGTCGTCGTCTCGGTGATCTGGTGCGGCTCACCGGTGTCGATGCTCTTGACGATCTGCTCGATGGTCTTGAGCGTGCTGGTTGAGGCCATCACCAGCAGCGTGTTGGTGCGATCGTCTGATGCGGTCACCACCGTTTGCCCATGTCGCTCTGAGCCGCCGCGCGCGGGCTGTGGTTGCCCGGGCTGCATCATCACCATGCCGGGCATTGGCATCTGCGGCCCGCCGCCGGAGCTCTTGAAAAACGTATCGATCATCTTGGCCACGGTCGCGGCGCTGGCGAACTTGAGCGGGATGATGCGGATTTCGGAGGTCTCCGCCTCATGCTCGTCCAGCTTGGCGATCATCTGCACCAGACGCCGAACACTTGATGAGGTATCGGTGATGATGATCGAGTTGCTGCCATCGTTGGCCGCCACGTCGGCTTCGGCCGGGATCATGGGCTTCAGATCATCGCGCAGCTTGGTGGCGCTGACATTCTGAATCGGAATCACCTGCGTGATCAGCTCATCGGAATCGGCGATGTCATTGGGATCATTTCCAAAATGAACGGGGACATTGCCCTTCTTGGCCTTATCGCGGGCAATGACACGCAGGATCTTGCCTTCGCGGACGACAGTAAAGCCGTTGCCGCGCAAGGCGGCATTAAGCATGGTGATGGCTTCCTGCTCGGTGAGCGGCTGCTTGCTGATCAGCGTGACGCGTGTGTCGATCGCGCCGTCCTTGATGACTTCGAAACCGGCGGTCTGCGAAAGGGAATCGAGCACTGTATCGAGCGGCGTGTCCTTGAAATTCAGGCTGATATGCGCGGGCTGGGTCGTCGCCCGCGTTGCGGGTCGCGTGGCTGGCGCAACAGCCGGCGCGGTAGCCGGCGCGGCGGCCGCCAGTGCAGCGGAACAGAGGCAGGCCGCCACGGAGGTTGCCGCCCAGCGGGCGCATTGTTTGGCTCGATGCATGATGCGGTGATCCTTCCCGAGTGAAATCTCCAATGTGCCCTAAGAGCCCCTATCAGCGAGAAACCCTGACGGCTCGGTTCATGACCTGTGGCGGAGGTTGAGGCATCGGCATGGGCTGCGGCCCATTGGGACCCGGCTGCGCCCCCTGGGGCGGAGCACCGGGCGGCGGCGCGGGAGGTTGCGGTGGCGTCGGCGGAACCACCTGCCCATCGAGGTTCTGCCCAACCAGAATCTTCCGCATTGCGCCCATCACTTCGAATTCCATGGCGTCCAGATTGATCGATTTGATCTTTCCGCGCCCGATCGGCTGGCCCGCCATCACCTGCGTGACATGCTTCGACGCCAGGTCTTCAATGAAGGCGATGCACTTGCCGGAATTATCCATCACGCCTTTAAAAACCAGCGAGGCCTCCGGCCCGCCCTGCGGAGGTCCCGCCGGCGCCGGGGGTGCGGCCGGGCCGTGTGCAAATGGATTCTGCTGTTCGAAGATCGCAAATTCTTTGGGGAGAACGGAGGCTGCTTTTGCCGGCTGCGTCGTCGGACTCTGGGGTCGCGCGACGACTGCACCTGATTGCGGCGCGCCCGGCGGCATTGCCAACACCTGCGCGGGCTCCGTCGCCGGCGCCGCGGCCATGCAAATCAGCGACATGATTCCCACGGCAAAGATAAGGAGGGCTCGGCTCATTGCTGCCCCTCCAATGGCGCAATCGAAGCGACGGCCTTCACCCGCTGCTTCTCGGGCGCGAGGCACAGCGTCGAAACATTCACCTGCACCTGGAGCTCGGCCCCGCCCTCGTTTTTGGGCGTAACGTGAAACTCATCGACGCGAAGCGGGACGCCGCACGTTTCCACGCGATAAAGCAGCGTGGCGATGCCGCGCATGGTTCCGGTGCCGGTGATGTGAAACGTCAGGCGCCCAAAGCCATGCTCGGTGACCGATCGAAGGCGCAAGAAGGACGCGTTTTTCAGATCGGCCTGCGTTTCCCACTCGCGCATGAGGTGCAGGATCTTTCCCTCCGCGTCGGAGCTATCCTGGTTAAGAGCGTTTCGCATCCCGGCCATCGACACCTGAAAGCGATGGGCCCGCCCCAGCAGAAGGTCGGCTTCCTGCTTATCGTGCTGCTTGGTCTCAAGCTGCTGAACCAGTTCGGCGCGGTGCTCGAGGTAAGGCTCTAGCATCAGCCGATCCAGTGTGAACAAGGCGCCGGCCGCCATCAGCACAAATGAGATGTAGCGTTCCCGCTGCGACAGGGCCATATGCCCTCCCAGTGATCCTTTGTGGCTCAAGGCACAAATTTGAACGTCACGGAATACGACACTTCGTTGCCAGCTTTTCCCTGGCGCTCGTCCATTTTCCGTTTCAGGTCGGTGAACCTTCGGGCGGAGCTCAGCTTGTCCATCAGGCTGACGACCGACTGGTCGCTGCTGGATCGGCCGGAGAATTCGCCGCGCATGTTCGATTGCAGATTGAAGCTGGTCAGATAAGTCTGCCCGTCCTTGGGCATGGCGGACGTCAGCTCGCGCAGAGCCGATAGACATTTGGGGTTTTTGGCTTCAAAGGTCCGCGCAAATTCCATCGAGTCAACGAAGGGCTTGGCAGCCTTCACTTTGGGTTGCAGCGCGACCAATTTGGCGTCGTAGTCGGCAACCTGGTGATTCAAGTGGAGGATGTCGATGTAGCCGGCCAGCGCTAATAGCACCACGCATGCAGCCAATACGGCCGCGACGACAGCCGTGGGCCGACGGTTGTGCGCCCGCGGTGCATTGAGCCTGGGATGCAGGAAATCAGGCAGCGACGATTGAGCCGACAATGCTATCGCGGCGGCGGGAGACGCTGATACACTGGAACGTCCCGAAGCGCCTCCGCCGGGGATTTCCGCATCGACCAGCGGCAAGCCGACGGCGCTTTCAATCGCGCTGCGCAAATCGGCATCTTCCTTTTGTCCTTCATTCCACAGAACCAGTTCGGGCTTTGCGTAGTGCGAATGCACAAGTGTGGCCGTGGCGCGCCGAAGCTCGGCTATGAGTTGGGTCTTGGCTGAGCTGGCGCTCAGATGTTTGAGGAAATGGACGCTGTGATGCTCGATGCCCAGCAGTTCCACGTTTTCGCGGCCGATCGATAGAACCAGCGGCCCCCGCCCCGCGATGGCTGCGACGTCGGCCAACGCCGCGCCGGTCGGCACGATTGATTC
>JANWHF010000116.1 GCA_025450555.1 Tepidisphaeraceae bacterium
TCGCGATCGTCAACGGCAAGGCAACCGCCAAGCAGCGCTGGCTCGACAATACCGCGACAATCACGGTCAACAACGGCCTGATCACGCTGACCAACGGGTCCAAAATCAACAGCAGCAAGCTGGCTTTCATCGATATCGAATCGCTTGACAACAACGTCGGTGGTGGAAGCCCCACCGGCGGCGGCGCTCCTCCTGGTGGTGGCACGCCACCCCCGACCGGTGGCACACCCCCGCCCGGTGGAACGACTAGCACGCTTCCGACGCTGGTCTGGAACTCCGCGGCCAACGCTCCCATCGCCCTTGCTGAAGCGCAGTCAGTCGTCGTCGGCGGAAAAATGTACGTGATGGGAGGCTACAACATCACGCAGCCCGATTATCAGCCCACGGCCGCCGCCGAAGTATTCGATCCAGCGACCAATACCTGGAGCACCATTGCTTCGATGCCCGCTGCCGAAACGCACATGGGTGTGACGACCGACGGGCAGAACATCTATGTCGCCGGCGGCTACACGTTCGATCCAAAGACGACCTACCAGACTTTCGCGACGACCAATGTTTTCAAATACAACGTGCAGACCAACACCTGGAGCACGTTTGTTTCACTTCCGGCCGCACGAGGAGCCGGCGCACTGGTTTATCTCGACGGCCAGCTTCATTTCATGGATGGAGTCAGCACCAGCCGGATCGGGCAGACCGATCACTGGGCGCTGGACCTGTCGGCAGCCAGCCCGCAGTGGACCACTTCGACGGCGCTCCCTGAATCAGCGAATCATACTTCGGCTGTCGTGCTGGATGGAAAGATCTATGTCGTCGGCGGCCAATCGACGAGTGATGATTCAACGACCATCAACAGCGTCTTGATGTGGGACCCGGCCAATCCCTCTTCCTGGACGGCTGAAGCAAGCATGCCGGTTCGCAGGTCCCATGCGATCGTGGTCGTGGCCGACGACGAAATCGTCGTCATCGGCGGTACGACTGGAAGCGATATCCCGCTTGCGAGCGTCCTGGTCTACGATCCCAAGACCAATGAATGGTCTGCGGATACCAATCTTCCCAGCGCGCGTCTGGCGGCAGGCGGTGGCGTGATCGGAAACGAGATCATCGTTGCGACCGGATTTGGAAACGGTGCTCTGCAGGCGCAGACGTGGGAAGCGTCCACGGTTTGATTGGATCTCATTGCATTACAAGAAAAGCGGCGGGCTCAAGCCCGCCGCCCGTGTAAGACTCAATTGAAGCGTAAATCAGAACGCGCCGGCGACGCTGTTGTACGCGAAGTTGCGGTCGTAGAGGAATCCGAAGCCGTAGGTGATGCGGAACGCGCCGCGGATGGCGGCGATGAATGGGGCGACCGCGTTGGTGCCAACGAAAATCTGATCATCGGGCTTGAGGTAGACGTCCGGCTCTTCCATGTTGAAGATGCGCTGCAGGTCGATGCGCATCGACACTTCATGATCGGGGCGAATACGCCGGACGATCTCGGTGCGCTGGGGGATCGCCAATTCGTCAAACATGCCGGCGCCGCCGATGGCCTGCTTGATGGTGACCTTCTGCCCGGCAAGCGTGAAGACGCCGGGCCGCGCGACGTGTCCGTAAACATAATAGACACCCGACGGCAATGGCTGCGCCCAGATCACGTCATAGGGGCGAATGGGAATGTTGTAATTCAGATCGCCATCGCGAAGCGCCTGGTAAGGAATACGGATGACGCGCACATCTGATGGCGCGGTCGGCGCATTGAATTCAAAGCCACGATCGGAATTGCCGGCCTGCGCGAGGATCGGATGTGACGATTCAACTGGGGCAGCCGTCGGCTCCGCGGGATGAACTGCCGGCTCGACAAAGCTGCCGCCGGTGTTGGCTTTCATCGCCGGCTCGATGGAGCCGGTATCGGCCAGAAGATTCAGGGCGCGCTCGCCACCCTCCTGGTTTTGGATAGAGGACGCCAGCGGTGCAGGCGGCTGGCTGAGCTGCCCGCGCGGAGCCAGATCTCCCGGATTGGGGACTGGCGTGGTCGTCGGAGCGCCGAGGGGCCGCGTCGTAAACGGCCGGGTGGCGGGCCGTTCCTTTTCGATTCGGCGAAGAATGTAAATGTAATCGATTGAGGCGTTCGGCAACACGTCGCCGCCCACCACCAGCGCATCGAGTACGCGGAAATTGGCCTCGGGCATCGCGTAAGCCGCGGGCCGGGCCACCGCGCCCATCACTTCAAACGAACGGCCCCGCGCCTCGACCACCGTCACCGAGACGTTGGCGTTCTGGATGAGCTGCATGTCCTTGTAGGCCTGCGCGACCGCCTGCTCGAATTCGATTTCGGTCAGACCCTCGGCACGGATCGCGCCAATGTAGGGCAGGCTGATCATGCCGTTCTCACTGACGCGGCGTGTCTGGACCTGCTCCTGGCCTGGGGCCACCAGATCGCTGATGCCGACGCTCAGAAGGTCATTTCGGCTGATACGATAATCCACTTCCTGGATCTGTCGGTCGGCCGGCGTCGGGGCGGTGGCATTGACGAAGATCCTATCATTTTCCTCGACCGAGGGATCCAGCGTCTTGAGGATCGGTACGACCAGCGGCTCGCTTTTAAAACGGCCAACCTCATCGGGGGGCGAAAGGAAACCCTTCGTGTCGCAGCCGGTGAATACTGCCAGCGCTCCTAGCGAGACTGCGCACCGGGTGAGAATCTTCAAAGTGCGTTGGCTTTTGGCTCGTTCCAGAAGGGTCGAAGGACGCGAGGATCGCAAGAGCAGCTCCTTTCGTGGGACGGACTAATCGGCGGGTCACTCTATGTTGCCAGCGCTGGATTGCAAGGGTTTTCACTCTCGCAGGTCAGCGGGCAACCCGCCTGAGGCACGTATTATCGTAATTCCCATTATCGGTGCAGCGGCGAAAATGGATGGAAGGAAATTTGTTTTGCGGTGCTCCGAGGCTTGGCAGTTGGATTGGTGACGGGAAGGAAGCCAATTGAGTGCAGCCAAGGGATGACGCGCGCCTAATTGCGCGCGTCATCGACATAATTTTATGTCCACAAATGAGTTGTGTCGAAAAGAAAGCGATTTTACTCCATCTCGCCGCGCGCGTCATTTTGTGTCTTTTTGTGTCGTGCGACAGCCTGTCAGGGATCACCCGATTAGCGCGAGGTCCAAGGTCGTCCCAAGTTGATGGGTCAGGGCCTTTCGTAACGCGACATGGACCGGCTTATTCAGTGAAGGGTCCTCGTTCAGCATTGCCAGCGCGTCCTCCTTGGCTTGCTGAAGGAGGGCCAGTTCGCTCGTCAGGTCCGCCAACTTGAACTCGGGCAGGCCATGCTGACGGGTGCCAAAGAACTCGCCAGGGCCGCGGAGCTTGAGATCCATCTCGGCAATCTCAAACCCATCGGTGGAGTCGACCATCGCCTGCATTCGCTGCTCGGCCGATTCATTCACTGCGTCGGAAATGAGGATGCAATGGCTGGCTTGCCCACCCCTGCCGACGCGGCCGCGAAGCTGATGAAGCTGCGACAGGCCAAACTGCTCGGCATTGTCGATGAGCATGACCGTCGCGTTGGGAATGTCGATGCCGACTTCGATAACCGTGGTGGCGACCAGCACGTCGATCTGCCGATCGCGAAAGGCCGACATGGCCGTCTGCTTTTCTTCGGTGCTCATCTGGCCATGCAGAATGGCCAGCTTCAATCCCGAAAGTGGCCCCTTTGAAAGGCGCTCGTGCTCCTTGATCACTGATTTGGATTCATCCAGCGCATCCTCTTCGACGCGCGGCAGGACGATGTAGGCCTGTCTTCCCGCGCCGACTTCGCTGCGGATAAACTCATAAGCCTCGACGGCGCGAGCCGACCGTAGCCAGCGCGTTTTGATTGGCAGCCGACCGGGCGGGAGTGACTGAATTACTGACACATCGAAGTCGGCAAAGAAGGACAAGGCAAGCGTGCGGGGAATGGGTGTCGCGGTCATTACCAGATAATGCGGCGCCAGCCCCTTGCTCTTCAGCACCGCCCGCTGGCGGACGCCGAGCTTGTGCTGCTCGTCCACCACGACGAGCCCGAGATTGGCGAACTCAATGTCTTCTGAAATCAGCGATTGGGTACCGACCGCCAGATGGATCTTTCCCTCGGAAAGATCTTCCAGCAGCGCGCGTTTGTTCTGCCGCTTCGTCCGGCCCGTGAACAGGCCAATCGTCACGTTGGAGCCGCGAAGAAGATTGCTCAGCGTCAGGTAATGCTGCTCGGCCAGAACTTCCGTGGGCGCAAGCAAAGCCGATTGAAGCTTGTTGGCCACGCCGGCAAGCATCGCATACAGCGCGACGACCGTTTTCCCGCTGCCGACGTCGCCCTGAAGCAGGCGATTCATCGGCTGGCCACGGGCGATATCGCGGGCGATTTCCCAGATCGCGTTCTGCTGCGCATCGGTAAGCTGAAACGGGAATCGGGCGCGGATCCGCTGATCCAGCAGCTTATCGAGCCGAATCACCGGTGCGGCAAGCCCGCGCTGGCGCATCCGCCGGCTGATGCCAAGGCCCAGTTGCATCAACATCAGTTCGTCATAGACGATGCGCCGGCGCGCCGCCATCGCCTGCTGCATGTCGATGGGGCGATGAATCGCTTCGTAAGCCTTTCGGCGCGTCATGAGCCGACGGCGTTCGAGCAGGTCCGGATCGAACCATTCCTCCACCTCCGGCAGAGCCGTGTCGAGATTGTCCTGCACGATTCGTGCGATCGTTTCTGAAGGCAATCGCTGTGATGCGGGATAGATGGGCCGAAAGTTAGCCTGATCCACCCGCGGCGCATCGGCATCAACCACCTCCCATTTCGGCTGCACCATCTTCGGAATGCGCCGGAAAAAAGTGACTTTGCCCTTCACGCGCAATGTCATGCCGGGATGAATCTGCCGGCGCAAAAACGCGCTGTTGAACCACGCGACGGCGAGTTTTTCGGTGCCATCATCGAGCGTCGCTTCAAAACGCGGGCGCGGCCGGGATGGGATGTAATCGACCGCGATCACCTGCCCGCGCACGGTCTGGATCTGATCGGCAATAAGCTGCGAAACCGGTTTTTCAGCGCTTTCGAACTGGTAGGTGCGCGGGAAGTATTCCAGAAGATCGCCGAGCGTCGAGACGCCCAGCGCGCGAAGATGACGGGCGCGGGTCGGACCCACGCCCGTCAGAGATTCAACAGGCTCACTCAACGCCGAACGTTTGGATGATGCATCAGGCGCAGTCGGATTGGCGGCAGTCATCGCGGCAAGGCGGAAAGAACATCTTCGCGCAGCTCGGGCATCACTCGGTCGTCTCCGGCTCCCAGCCTTCCTTGCCGATCAGCTTTACGAACCGGCAGGGGCAGACTTCGGTCGTCGTCAGCTCATCGCCTTGCTTGCGGATTTCGACCATCATCTGCTCGTCTTCCGGGCCATAGGGCAACACCGCGATGCCGCCGTCTTTGAGCTGCTCGCGCAGAAGTTCTTCGGGAATTTTGGGCGCGCCGGCGGCAATGAGAATGCGATCAAATGGCGCCTGATCGGGCCAGCCCAGCGTGCCATCGCCAAAGCGGAAATGGACGTTGTGAATCCCCAGGCCATAGAGGCGCTCAAAGGCTTCATCGAGCAACGGCTTCACGCGCTCGACGCTGTACACTTCGTGCGCCAGCTTCGCCAGGACGGCGGTGTGGTAGCCGCTACCGGTGCCGATCTCCAGCACGCGATGCTCCGGCCCAATGTCGAGCCTCGAGGTCATGAGCGCAACGATGTAAGGCTGGCTGATGGTCTGGCCATGGCCGATGGGCGCCGAGCGATCGGCGAAGGCCTCCCGGCGCATTTCTTTTCGAAAAAATTGTTCGCGAGGTACGGATCGAAGGGCAGTCAAAACGCGCGGGTCGCGAATTCCCCGCTCGACGACCTGCTGCTGGATCATTCGCTCCAGCGACGATGTTTCTTTCACATTGAGTTCTGGCATTGTTGACCCATTCTAGGCAAAGGCCAGGATGTTTCCCATCGTCCTCACCGTGGCGGATGAACCATTTTACCGGTGGACCAGTCCCTTTGATTCATCACCCGATCGGCGTATCGTCCATCA
>JANWHF010000117.1 GCA_025450555.1 Tepidisphaeraceae bacterium
CGCTGCCGGGCCTCGATCATGGGAAACCATGATTTTGCCGTCTTTTATGAGCCTTATAATTTCAATGCCGGGGCTGAGCAGGCCTGCTACTGGACGCGCAAAATCTTTGAGAACGATGACGATCCGGTTTCGCGGGCCCGGCGATGGAAATTCCTGGGGACGCTGCCGGTCCGGCTAAGAACGCCGGAGTTTGTCGCGGTGCATGCATCGCCGCGCCGGCCGATCAACGAATATATTTTCCCCGACGACATTTACACCAACCCGGGCAAATTCGTCGCGATCTTCGAGCGATTCGAGAAGCTCTGCTTTGTCGGCCACACGCACGTGCCGGGCGTCTTCCTGGAGGGGCCGGATTTTTATAGTCCCGATGAGCTGGACTATAAGTTCGAATTAACCGACGAAAAGGCGATCGTAAATGTCGGGAGCGTCGGCCAGCCACGCGACCGCGATCCGCGCAGCAGTTTCGTGATTGTCACGGAAACTTACGTGGAGTTCGTCCGCCTGCCCTACGATGTGGAGACCACCGTGAAGAAGGTGGAAGCGATCGCGGAACTGGACAATTTCCTGGGGACCCGGCTGCTCGACGGAAGGTGACAGGACTGTTGAATGGATAAGCGTCAATTGTTCACGGCGATCGCGCTCACGTGCGTCGTGATTGGAGCCTGGTTCGTCCTCCTCGCGTGGGTCGATAAGCATTACCCGCCCCCTCCCCCGCAGGCCGCCACGACTCAGCCGACCACCACGACTTCGCAGGAAGCCAGCACCGAGCCGACGACGAATCCTACGACGACGGCTGTCGCCACCGCGACCACCGCGCCGGCAACTTCGCCCACGGGTCTACATGCGATTGAGTCAGATACCGCGGGCGCGATTGAGCCGACCACTTTGGGCGCATCCGACACCAAGCGCTTTGCGATACAGCTTTATCTGACGCCTCACGGGGCGGGGATTCAAAAAGCGATCCTCGACGATTTCAAGCAGGAAGTGCACAGCGCGCAGCGCTACACCTTTGAAGAGCCTTACGAAAATCATCCCGGCTCCGAGCCGCTGGCGACGCAATCGATCAGCATCGACGGCGACTCGATCGACCTGATGGGCGCGCCCTGGAAGCGCACGGCAGTGAGCGATTCATCCGCGACCTATCAGGTGACCATCGCGCGCGGCAGCACGCCGCTCTGCTCAATCACCAAGACTTTTACCATTTCACCTCGGACCGATCCAAATCAGGGTTACGAAGTGAAAGTGGACCAGACGGTCCAATCGCTTGCCGACCATGCGCTGAAGATCCAGCAGACGATCAACGGCCCCACTTCGCTTCCGCGCGAAATCGAGCGCGGCGGAGATCTTTCGGTGCTGGCCGGTTACGTGCAGCCGCACAACACGATCGACGTGACGCAGGATGTGCTGGAAAGCAGCAAGTTCAAAGACGGCGCGATCGTCGATCTGACCCAGGACTCTGGCAAGACGCACCATGCCATCTGGGTCGGGCAGGTAAGCACCTATTTCAATGCCCTGGTGCTGCCGGACATTGGCCAATATGGCCAGGGATTTTCGGTGAATGCCCAGGCGCTGGAGCCGACGAAGCCGGATCGCGATGTCATCATGACCTTCACGACAGACGCGGTCCAAGTGCAGCCGCACCAGCAGGCCGCGGTGCCTTTGACGGTCTACCTGGGGCCCAAATCGCGCGAGATTCTGAAGAACAAGAACGGCTTCTACGAGCAGTTCCCGCGGATGTACAACCTGACGCTGGTCATGCGCAGCGGCATGTGTGCCTTCTGTACATGGAACTGGCTGGTGGACTGGTTGTTTGCGATTTTGTGGTTCTTCCACGCGATTTTCCGCGACTGGGGCGTGGCGATCATCTGCCTGGTGGTGCTGGTCCGTCTGCTGCTGCATCCACTGACCAAGGCCGGGCAGGTGCAGATGATGAAGATGCAGAAGTACGGCCCGGAAATCGAGAAGCTCAAGAAAAAGTATGGAGACGACAAGGAGGGGCTGAACAAGGAGATGATGAAGTTCTACAAGGAACAGGGCTACGGCCTTGGCCCGATGCTGGGCTGTGCGCCGATGTTCCTTCAGACGCCGATCTGGATCGCGCTCTGGTCGGCGCTGCAAAGCACCTTTGAACTTCGACAGGCGCCGTTCTTATATGGTCTCACCTGGATCAAAGACCTGGCCAAGCCGGACAATCTCATCCACCTGTCACATCCGATTTCGGTCTTCGGCTATTTCGACATCTGGGGATTGAACGTGCTGCCGATTTTGATGGCGGTGGCGACTTACTTCAACCAGAAGTATTTCATGCCCACGCCGATGGCAACGACGCCGGAGCAGATGCAGCAGCAGAAGATGACGCGCGGGATGTCGCTGATCTTCCCGCTAATGTTTTATTCGCTGCCGAGCGGCTTAAATATTTATTACGTGACCAGCATGACGCTGGGGATTGTCGAGAGCAAGCGGATTCGCGATCACATCAAAGAGCGCGAAGAAGCGGAGAAAGCGGGGCGGGTTTTTGTTGAAACCAAGGCAACGCGCGGTGCGCGCAATCGCATCGAACCCATCGCGGCCCCGGCCAAGCCGGGCATCCTCGGGAAATTCTTCGCAAAGCTGGCGGAAATCCAGAATCAGGTCGAGAAGATGCGGGACGAGCAGGACAAGGGGAAAAACAAGGGACGCAATCAGTGAGCGACGAAGCGGCAGCCTCCCATTGGATCGAAGGATCGGGCGAGCCGTTCTGGTCGGTGGACCCGGCAACGGGCCAGAATGTCTGGACGGGAAATGCCGCGACGGCTTTGGATGTGGACCGGGCTGTTGGCGCGGCCCGAGCAGCGCAGGAAGAATGGGCGGCCAAGCCGCAGGTGCAGCGGGTCGCGGCACTGGCGCGCTTTTCCGCGCAGCTCATGCAGCACAAAGCCGCCTTCGCGAAACTCATCTCCAGCGAAACCGGAAAGCCAAATTGGGAAGCCTTGGGCGAAGTGGAAGCGATGATCGGCAAGATCCCGCTGTCGATCGAGGCGTTGCATCAGCGGCGCGGAGAAACGACCAGCGAAACAGGCGGCGTTTTATCCGCAACGCGATTCAAGCCCATGGGCGTGCTGGGGGTCTTCGGGCCATTCAACATGCCGGGCCATCTTCCCAATGGCCATTTTATTCCGGCGCTTTTGGCAGGCAATGCGGTCGTCTTCAAGCCCAGCGAGCTGACGCCGGGCGTGGGACAAAATATTGCCGAGCTGTTTTCAGCGGCGAAGTTTCCGCCGGGCGTCTTGATGCTCGTGCAGGGCGGAAGAGAGACCGGCGAGGCGATCGTCCGTCATCGTGATATCGACGGCATTCTCTTTACCGGCAGCGTCGCGGGTGGGTTGGCCATTGGCAAAATGCTGGTCGATCAGCCGGGCAAGATTCTTGCCTTGGAGATGGGAGGCAACAATCCGCTGGTGGTGTGGAGGGCGGCCGATCTTAAAGCCGCGGCTTACCTGACGATCCAGTCGGCCTTCATCACCGCCGGGCAGCGATGCAGTTGTGCCCGCCGGCTGATCATCCGGGATGGCGATGAAGGTCAAGCGTTTTTGAATGAGTTGATCGCAATGATGGCGGCCATCACGGTTGGCCCGTCAACGAATGAGCCGGAGCCTTTCATGGGGCCGGTGATTTCGGATGCGGCGGCCGATCGGCTGCTCGTGTCGCAGCGCGATTTGGTGAGCAGAGGCGGAAGATCGCTTGTGGAAATGCGATCGGCCGAAAGCCAGCGCCGGGCGATGTTGCTGCCGGGGTTGATCGACGTGACGGCGATCTCCAATCGGCCGGATGTGGAGATTTTTGGCCCGTTATTGCAGGTGATTCGCGTGCCGAGCTTCGAAGCGGCTTTGGCGGAGGCAAATCGCACGAGCTTCGGGCTGGCGGCAGGTCTGCTCAGCGATGACCAAAACCTCTGGAATCTATTTTATCGCAAGATTCGTGCGGGTGTGATCTACTGGAACCGCCAAACCACCGGCGGCAGCAGCGCCCTGCCCTTTGGGGGCCTGGGCCTCAGCGGCAACCATCGCCCCAGCGGATTCTGGGCCGTCGAATACTGCTCCTATCCCATCGCCACGATGGAAAAGGCGGGGCTTTCCCTGCCGGCGCAGCTTTCGCCGGGCATTTCGATCAAGCGCGAAGCGGAAAAGCAATGACTCACGCGCCGCCGACGCATTGGTCGATGACGGCCTTGATCTGACCGAAGTTGAGCTGAGCCTTGGGAAAAACCTGGCAAGCGCCCAAATCTTCGGCGCGAATGACGGCCGCGCTTTCGGGATAGGCCGTCCAGATGAAGACCGGAATGTGGTCCCACCGCAGGTAAGACCGCAGCACCCTCAGGAAGCCAATTCCATCCATCACGGGCATCTGAAGATCGAGAATGACGACGTCGGGAATTTCGCCGTTGAGCATCGCCAGCGCTTCCTGCCCGTTGGTGGCATAGGTCACGCCGTGCCCCGCCTGCGCCAGATACCGCACCAGCGGCTCGGAGCTTTCGGCATCGTCGTCGATCACCAGCACAGTCTTCATCGCCTGAAGAATGTAAGAGCGCACTGGGCCGAAGTGAATGTCAGAAATCGAGCGAGGCGGAATAATTTTGCCAAACGGCCTTTGCGACCGCTTAAAGTTGATCGAAGTATCTTGCCTTTCTGTAAGCCCGAATACAGGAGAAATCATCGCGATCACATTTATATGATGTGCGCGATCCGAAGGACCGCGACTTGGTTTGCACCGATTTCAAACCGATGGAGAGTTCGAAGATTGGGGAAGTTTCAGCGAAATTCGATCTGGTGCTGGGACGCACGCCGGCCGATCAGGACGATCGTCAGCATTGATCAATGGGCCGATCGATTGGCTGCCTCGCGCTCGTTCAATTCGTTAAAGCCCATGCCGATCTTCGCGAGAAATGCCGTCGGATTGTCGTGATAGATCTTCTGCAGGACCTCATCCGGCAGCGCTAAGCCACGGATGATCGGCTGCGCATCATTCGGAAGGTCCGGATCGATGATTGGCGAAGGGCCGATGTAGGCGGTTTCCCAGAGTTTGCGATGTACCCAGAATCGGCTGGCCAGGAAATCAAAGCCGCGATCGTTCCCGCTGACCTGATCGGTGCCAAAGAGAATGCGATCCTGGTTGCGGATGAAAAATTCGCGGGCGGCATCGCGATGCGCGCTGATTTCGCGCTGCATCCAGCGGGTGGCGCTGCAATCGAGCATCAGCTTCGGATAGCGATCGAGCATGTCCTGCAGGCGATCGAGATCTTCCGGGTTCCCGCCCATGTGCGCGCCGACCCAGGGCGTATCGGGATGTTCGCGCATCGAATCTTCCCACATCCGGTAATGCTGCTCGCGCGTGCCATATTTGGCGGCATCGGAATAGCGGCCGCGGTACCAGACCTCCGGGTCGCCGATATGAGTCATGATCGCCATCTTGCGGGCGATGATCTCGCGGAAGATCGGCTTGAGCTTGGGCGATTCGAGCGGCAGTTGCCGCATCTGAAGCGTGCCGGGCGAGGCATGGAATTTCACCATCCGGCTGCCAAGGTTGTAGAAGGCCTCGAGCCGCATGAGCCAGTCGTCGATCCAGTCGGGCGTGAATTCTGTCCACTTGGGCACGACGATGAAGCGGATGCGATCGGGATGATCGCGCTGAATGCCGACCGCTTCTTCCAGCGGAGTCATCGTGACAAACGCATCGAGCCCGTAATGATCGGCCGCCTCGAACCAATCTCGCCCATGGCGCGCGGCAAACAGGTGGCAATGAAAATCAATGGTGATGCCTTTGACCTTCGGTCGCGGCATCGGCCGGCGGAGATCGATGCCGGTGCGGTTGTATTCATCCGGATTGGCCGGCGCTAAGACCGGCGAAACAGGTTTGGCTGGCGTGGCTGTGGTCGTCATGCGGCGTCGATGCTCCGATCAGTGCTACAGGGAATTGTAGCCCGTGATCCGACCGCTGTCGCAGCAAAGCAATCGCATGAATTCGTTCGACGTTTGGCGCCCAATGGAGGGCGTCGCTCATACGACGCCGCGTATGGAGCGAGAATGAGAGCCGCGGGCGGAGGAATCGCCATAAAACGACCCGGGGGGAAAAACCCAACATAGGGGGGGGGGCGGTTTGTTTTTGTGGGGGATGCCCAGAAGCCCCGCAAAGGTCAAAAAAAAAAAAAAAAAGA
>JANWHF010000118.1 GCA_025450555.1 Tepidisphaeraceae bacterium
CAGGGGCGAAGACCTCCGCGCGCCAAGCGGCTGCCACTTCCGGTTGCGCCGCCAAAGGTCGAAGAAGGTCAAACGAGCGACACGTCGAAAGGCGGTCCAGAGTGAAGCCTGCAAATAACTTCTTATTCGATCGACAGGCATAGGTGACCAAAGAGCCGCGCACGAAGTAAGTGGATTTGGCGCGCGATGCCTCACGCCCAATCCGCTTACTTCGTGCGCGGCTCTTTTCATTGCGGAACGATGCAGCTTCTTGGTCCAGCAAGGTTCGCTCGATTCAAAAAACGCTCGCGGTTTATAGAACCCGTGCGGCTAACAAAGCCAATTTGATCCCGTCTGTCCTCGTGTGAGCAACCGAAGGAGGACAGCCATGGAGCGCATCGCGGGATCGGACGTCAGAGCGTCGGCGGGCTGGATCGGATGGATCGCCATCATCGGCTATCTGATCGTGGCGGCGATCATGTGGGGCATGCGGTGAGGCGGTTGATGCTGCGCGATGCACGCAAAAGCTGCGCGGCCGGCGCAAGGTGATTGGAACCTAAAACTTCCATCTCTTGCCAAATCACCGACGACGGGCCAACTGCAATCAGCTTTCTACAAAGGATTTGCCACGCACCGGGTTTGAAAGTTTCTCGACCGGGCTTTGCTTCGGCACGTGCTTTGTTATTCGCTCCGCGCCTCATTGGGCAATGGGGCAACTGTAATGGAACGGAATCTTGAAAACATCGGTCAGCGGATCGTGGAGATAGCGCGGCTGGCGATGGCCATGCATCTGGAAGAGGTGCTCGCCGGCGGCGACCGATCCGATTCAGATATTTCGCTGGAAGCGGCGGCGGTGAGCGGAGCCACGTCGCAGCAGGTCGGCGGAGCTGATCAAGGGGCACACGAGCCCCAGAGCCGTCTCATGGATGATACGGCTTGTTTCAAGGACGAAGCCTCGAGTTCCATGGATGGAGCAAACCGCCGGCACACGACCGGCGGCTGACCGCTTCGCTGGGGCGGCCGCCGGTTATTTGCTGGCGGCCGCCCCACGAGGCGGGAGGCGCGAAGGAGTCGCATGATCTACGGGCTTTACCTGTCGGCAACTGGAATCATGGCCAACTCCTATCGCCAGGATGTCCTGGCCAACAACCTGGCCAATTCAGAAACGGTGGGTTTCAAGCGGAATTTTGCCACCTTTACCGAACGGCCCACCGCCGCCCAGGAACTGAATGAGCCGGGTGAATGGAGCCAATCGCCCTTGGAAAACATTGGCGGCGGTATGCTGGTGTCAAAGTCCGACGTCGATCGCCAGCAGGGGGATCTCGAACAGACCGGCAATGCTCTGGACATGGCCATCCGTGGCGATGGTTTCTTTGCCGTCACCAATGGCCTCGATACGCATCTCACGCGCAATGGCCAAATGGTTCTCGATGGCAAGGGCCAGCTTGTGATGGCCAACGCCAGAAGCCAGAAAATCCTCGATATCAATCACAAGCCCATCACCCTCGAAGCCGGCCGGAATACGACCATCTCAGATGATGGGCTTATCACGCAGGACGGCCAAGCGGTCGCGCGCATCGGCGTCTTCGATGTGCCGGATCGATCACTTCTTGCGCAGCAGGGCGGAACGCTTATTTCCTATCCGTATGCGAATGATTTTCGCCAGGCGACGGGTGAAGTGAAGAGCGGCTTTGTCGAGCATTCCAATGTCGATCCGACCACCGAACTCACCGAATTGATGGACGCCCAGCGCCAGCTCGAAGCCAATGCCAACATGATCCGCTATCAGGATTCAACGCTTCAACGGCTGGTGAACGATGTGGGCAAGATCAGCTAAGTGTTCAAGTCTCACGGATCGTGGGTCCGATAATCACAGTGTTGCGACGACGATCGTGGCGCGGAGCAGCGCCTGATTGCAGCAACGGCCTGGAAGCAAATCTCTCATGGCGATTATTGCTCTCAATTCCGCGGCAACGGGCCTTCGCGCTCTCTCAACTGAGATTGACGTGATCGCCAACAACCTGGCCAACGCCGAGACGCAGTCTTTCAAGCGCAGCCGGGTCAATTTTGAAGACCTGATGTATCTGCAGATGCGCCAGCCCGGCACCACCGATTCTTCGGGCGACGTGCGGCCTGCCGGTATTTTCGTTGGCCTTGGCACGAAGGTCAGCAACACGCAGCTCGACATGACCCAGGGAAGCCTGGATCAGACCAACAACAACCTCGACGTCGGCATCCAGGGCAACGGCTTTTTTGCCGTCAAAATTCTCGATTCGCTCGGGGGAACCGGCTACACGCGCAACGGCAATTTCATCGTCAATGCCAAAGGTGAGCTGATTCTGAACGTCGGCAGCGGCTATCGCATGATCCCGCCGGTGACTGTCCCGCCGAACTACACGCAGCTCAGCATTCTGCAGGATGGCACCGTCGAAGTGATGAAGCCCGGCAGCAATGCGATGACGCAGGTGGGCCAGCTCAAGGTCACGCAGTTTCCCAATCCGCAGGGCCTGCAGCTTCTGGGTGGGAGCATCTACGTCCCGACTGATGCCTCGGGGCCGGCCACCGTCAGCGTTCCCGGCCAGGATGGCGCCGGGACGATCGAGGACGGCTACCTCGAGGAAAGCAATGTCGATCCGGTCAAGGAACTGGTGCAGCTCATCAAGACACAGCGGTCGTTCGAGCTCAATAGCCAGTCGATCCAGACTGCCGACCAGGCCTTGCAGACCATCGCCAATCTTCGGCGCGGCTAATTGAAGAGCGGCCCGAAGCGCGGATTTGAAGGATTTATTTCCCGCGACATGGAGGTCGCCATGAATTTTCGTCGCCTGAGCCTGAAAAAAAAGTTTCAACTGGTGATGCTGATGACACTGGTCATCTGGGCAACAACCACGTTGCTGCACCAGTGGGGATACAGTGCCGAAGTCCCATCACAACCCGAGCCAACTGAAAAATTCGTTGCCGACTCTTCGCGGCCAATGACGCTGGAGATTCGTTCCGAGGTCACCATCCACGAGCCGCGGCTGACCGTTCGGCAGCTTTGCCGCTGGTCGAAGGCGGATGAGGCATTCTTCGCGCCGATGGCGGATCTGGTCATCGCCGAGTGCAAGGCCGACGCGCCGTTTCATTCCATCAGCATCGATCAGGTCCGCCAGACGCTGCACGATGCCGGAGTGAACGTGGCGGCCATTCGCTTCTGCGGCCCGACCCTCTGCACTATCACGCGAAGCGATGTGCATTTTGACGAGAATCAGGCACTGAACGAATGGATTTCCGCCCGTCATGGCGGCGCGCCGGCAACCGCGATGGGCGAAACTTCGGTCAAGTCTGTCGCACCGGCTGCAGCCCAGGCGATCACCGCGTCGGCCACGACGAGCAGCAAAGATATCGAGCCACCTTCCGCAACTGCGCCCCATGGGGCTGCTTCGGTCGATCCGCCGGTCAAAACGCTGCGCGATCTGATCATGGCCGATGCCTCGGCCAAACTCGGCGTGCCGGTCGATCAGCTGCAACTCACCTTTAATCCGATCGACGACAAATTGCTTTCACTTCCCCAAAGCCAGTTCAAGTTCCATCTGGATGAACGCCGGGTTTACAATCTCGGTGATGTGGCTTGGGACGTGCAGGTCATCACCGACAACGGCGTCCGCAAATTCACGATTCGGGCCAATGCCCGGGCGTGGGAAACGCAATTGGTCGTGGCGACGCCGCTTGGCTATCGCCAGGTGCTGCGGGATACGGACGTGACCGAACGCCGGACCCTCGTGGACCGCATTCCCGAGGAAGCGCTGCTGACGCGAGCACAGGCCATCGGACAGCAGGCAGCGCGCGATCTTAAGCCCGGCACCGTTCTCACCGCGCGGATGGTCGATCCGGTTCAGCTCATCAAGACGGGCCAGTTCGTCACCGTCACGCTGGATCAAGGGGCTATCCGAGTCAAAACCGTCGTTCGGGCGATGGAGAGCGGCTCATACGGACAGACGATTCGCGTTAAGAACGAAGCGACGCACGACACCTATGAAGTGGTCGTCACCGGCCCGCAAGAAGGCTCGATGAGCCCAACTCGCGAAGAAAGCAAATTGGCCATCAACCGATGAGCCGCCCGCAGTCTTAGTCTCACGCAAACTCATTGCGTTTTTATTTGAAGAAGGATGTTGCTGATGGAAAACAAGCTTGCCGGAAAACTGGTGATTGTCGGAACGACCTGCCTCGCCGGGGCGATGGCCTTGGGCCAGGTTACATCGGAGCGTCACGCAGCCGAGGCCCAGACCGAGCGATCGGCTCCGCAGAAACAGCCGCTGAACAACAACGCCGCAGTTCAAACCGGCGCCATTATGCAGCGGACGGGCGCTTCGCTTTTACAAGCAGCTTTGGCTGCCAAACCGGATCCGGCCCAGGCGCACTTAGCGCAAGTGAGCTATTTTGCAGTTCCGCAGCAGGAGCCCAAGAAGCTCAAGAAGCATGATCTGGTCACCATTATCATTCGCGAAGAGAGCGATACCGAATCCAAGGGTCAAAACGACTTCCAGAAAGACGCACATTTTCTTGGCCAGGTCAACCAGATGTTTAAGTTGAACTTCGCCAAGGGATCGATCTACGGGCTGCCGACGCCCACCAATCCCGCCGCCATCGAAATGACCGGCGACCGTACCTTCAAAGGCACCGGCGATGTGACCCGCAACGATTCATTTATTGCCCGGATCACCGCGGAGGTGCTGGATGTGAAGCCCAACGGGACGCTTGTGCTCGAGGCGCGCAAGCACATCAAGATGGATGAGGAAGAGCAGACGATGATCCTGACCGGCACCTGCCGGGTCGAGGATGTCACCGCTGACAACACGGTGCTTTCTACCCAGCTCAATGATCTGGATCTGCAGAAGAACCACAAGGGCGACGTGCGGGAGGCCACCCGACGCGGGTTCCTCGGGAAATTATTGGACTTTGTGAACCCCTTCTGACCGATGAATGATCGGCAGTTATCGGTCGTGTCCGGCATCTGGCATTCTTTTCGGCCTTAAGCCATGCGCAAAGTCACTTGTGTTTTCGTCTGCTCGGTGCTCCTGGCCTGCTCGGCGGCACACGCCGTCCGCATTGCCGACATCACCCGCATCGGCGGGCAGCGCACCAACGTGCTGACCGGCCTGGGCCTGGTCTATGGCCTCAAGGGCACCGGCGACGGCGGAGATTTTGCCGCCGCCATCCGTCCGCTGGCCAGCATGCTCAAGAATCTTCAGGACCCGGTGACCGTCTCGGAACTCAACAAAGTCCAGAATGTGGCGGTCGTGAGCATCACGGCTGTCGTGCCTAACACTGGGGCACGCGAGGGCGATCATCTGGATCTTCGCGTGATGAGCATTGGCGACGCGACCTCGCTCAAGGGCGGACGGCTGTTTGTCTGCCCGCTGACCGGTCCGATTCCCAACGGCGGAATCTTCGCCTTGGCCGAGGGACCCGTGAGCCTCGAAGACCCCAGTGATCCGAACGTAGGGGTCGTCAAGAGCGGGGCGGTCATGGAAGTGGATCTGCCGGTGAAGTACGTCGATAACGGTCACTTCAGCCTGATCATCGAAGCGCCATCGGCCAACTGGACGACCGCTTCGCTGATTTCCAAAACGATCAACGATGCCGAGGGGCAGAACGGCATGCCGGTGGCGGCGGCCGTTGATGCCAAAGAGATCGTCGTGATTGTTCCCCCTGCCGAGCGCGAGCACCCCGACAGCTTCATCAGCCGGGTGCAGCAATTGCCGGTGTTGATCGTGCCGACTGAAGCGCGCGTTCAGGTCAACAAGAGAACCGGAACGCTGATCGTCACCGGCGATGTCGAAATCAGCCCGGTGGTGATTAGTCACAAAGGCTTGACCATCACCACGATGAATCCTCCGCCGACGCCTTCGGCGCGGGCTCCGGTGGTGACCAGCCGTGATTCGGTCGCGCTGGATACCAGCCGACAGGGCGGCGCGCGGCTTCAGGACCTGGTCAATGCACTTGAGCAGCTCAAGGTTCCCGTGGAGGACCGCATTACGATCGTCGAAGAGCTTTACAAGACCGGTAAGCTCCACGCCAAGTTGATTGAGGAAGAGGATTAATGCCAGCGATTCGGCTGGATGCCGAACATCGCGCGTCGGAGACGCTTATGAACATCAATACCGCCTCACTTAAGACCCTGCCGACCGCAAACAAGAGCGCATTAGCGGCTCAGCCTTCGCCAAAGCACAACGCACTGGTGAAACAGTCGCAGCACCTGGTTGCGCAGACGTTCTACGGAACGATGCTCAAGCAGATGCGCGAGAGCCCGTTCAAGTCGGAGCTGTTTGACGGAGGTCGCGGCGGGGAAATGTTCTCAAGCCTGCTCGATCAGCGCCTCGCGGATCACATGTCCAAATCCACCGGCAATAAGCTGGTGAATTCAATCGTCAAGCACATCGAACATCCGCATGGCTCAGGCGCATTGGGCGCTGCACTGATGCAGAAAGCCGTTTCTGCCAAGAAACCGCAGCACGACCGGGCGCTAAAGATGCTCGCGCCAACCGCGCGACACGGAGAACGGAAATCGTAGCACAGCCTTCCAGGCTGTGAGAATGAAGTCACAGGCTGGAAGCCTGTGCTACGCGCGGCAGAGGACTGCCGCCCTCCAGTAAGGTGAGGTCTTAGGAGTTGCGATGTCAAAGCAAGTGCAGGATCTGGAAAGCGTACTGCAAATGCTCGTGGCCGAGCACCGCAAGCTCGTTGAATCGCTCGATCATCAGCAGACCGCGATGAACAAGTTCGACCTGAAAACAATTGAACGCCTGAGTGTGGAACACGAAGCGATCCGCGGCCGCATCGCGTTGCTGGACAAGCGCAGGCGAATGCTTGTTGTGCAGATTGCCCGCCTCGCGCGCCTGGAAGGCGAGCCGCCGCTGTCGAAGCTGGCGGCGCTGCATCCGCAGCGAGGTCCATCGCTGCTGAAGCTGCGGGATGAACTCAAGCCGCTGGTCGAACAGGTTCGCCGTAGAGCTTATATCGCCGCTCGCGTGGCCGGCGCCGTGCTTGGGCACGTGAACACGGCGATGCGTTTGCTCGCCGGCGCGGTGGGAAAAGCAGGCGTATATACCAAGAGCGGTCTTCCGCGTGCGCCCGAACGGATCGGCGTCATGAACGCGGTTGGATAAAGGAGTGGTTGCAGTCGCATGTCGCTCATGGGCGCGTTAAATCTCGGCTCCTCAGCGCTGTCTGTCCAACAGGCGGCGCTGCAAGTCACCGGCAATAACATCGCCAATGCCGGCAACGCCGATTACACGCGCCAAGTCGCCAATGTCACGTCCAACCCCGACGAGATCACATCTAGTGGCCAATTGATCGGAACAGGGATCAGCCTGACTTCCGTCCAGCGCCAGATCAATGATGCGCTGGAAGCTCGGATTCGCTCCAGCACCAGCGACAACAGCGCCTCGAGCGCCAACCAGCAATGGCTCTCGCAAATCGAGGGCACCTTCAATGCCCTGGGAAGCACCAACATCTCCAGCGCGATGAGCACCTTCTTCAACGATTGGTCCAACCTGGCCAATCAGCCTCAGGACGTCGCCCAGCGCCAGGTGGTCATTCAGGATGGGATTTCGCTGACCCAGCAGTTCAACGACACCAGCACGCAATTGACGTCAATCGAGAGCCAGATCGATGCCCAGATCAACAGCGATGCTCAAAACGCAAACAATCTCGCGCAGAAGATCGCCGACTTGAATGGCCAGATTGTGGTCTCGCAGGGAAGTGGAGATGGGCATCCCAACGATCTGATGGACCAGCGCGATGCGGATCTGAAGCAGTTGTCGCAGCTTCTGAACGTCAACACCGTCCACCAGGAAAACGGTGCGATCAATGTGTATGTCGGTTCGGAGCCGCTGGTGATTGGCACGCAGAACCAGGGCATCGCGGTTCAAACGACGACGGTCAATGGCAAAGCGGTTCCGTCGCTGGTGTTCAAGTCGAACA